>JBILLI010000286.1:0-9017 GCA_044376155.1 Polyangiales bacterium | reverse complement strand
CGCGGCCTTCGAGGTCATCGCCGCGGAGATGTCGAACTTCGCGCGGGCGGTGCACACCACCAACGAGGAGATCGTCGGCATCGTCGAGCACCTCGCGCAGACCGTGCAGGAGGTGGCCGACGGGGCCTCGGTGATGCGCCGAGACTCCGAGCATTTCTCCGACGACTACACCCGCCGCGCGGAGCACGTGAGCGAGCTCGTGCGCGAGCTTCGCGGCACCGTCACCGACGCGTTGTCGCAAGGCGACGTGCGCGTGGCGAAGGTCATCCAGTTCTCCCACGAGGCGCTGTCGCACCTGCAGTTTCAAGACGCCTGCGCGCAGCAGCTCCTGCAGATCGACGCCGACATCGAGGGCGTGCAGTCCGTGGTGGAGAGGGCCCTGCGCGGCGAGCTCACCTCCGAGCTCGTCGCCGCAGACTCCCACCGGGTCCTCAGCGCGGGTCACGTCGCGGTGTTCGACGACGACCGCGCGGCCAGCGACGACTCCCCGGCCGTCGGGGACGTGCTGCTGTTCTGAGAGCGCTCAAGGTCGGCGCCGCGCCGACGATAGAGCCAACAGGCGCCGCTACTTCGGCGATGGAGCGACCATGAAGCAATCGCATCGAGACGTGCTGGAGCCGTTGCTCCGCAGCGCCGTCGAGGGAGTGTTTGACGCCTACAGCGCGCCGGTCACCGAGCGCGCGGACGGCGACAGCGGGCACGACATCATCGCGGTCCTCGGCTTCGCCGACGATCGCACCCGCGGCGGCCTCGCGCTGGGGATGTCGCGGACCTTCGCGAAGGAGATCAGCCCCGCTGCGGGCGTCGGCGACGAGGACTGGGTGGGGGAGCTGGGCAACCAGGTGCTCGGGCGCCTGCGCAACCAGCTCCTGCGCTACGGCCTCGACCTCGGCATGGGCACCCCCGTGGTGCTCTCGGGCGTGGGCATCGCCGTGGCGCCCCCCCGCACCGACGAGCCCCTGCACATGCGCTTCGGCCGCGGCGACCACCACGTGGGGCTCTTTCTGGAAGCCCGCTTTCAGGACGGCTTCGAGTTCGGACAACCCCAAGAGGAGCCCGTCGCCTTCGACGAGGGCTCCATGATGATGTTCTGAAGCGCACCCCGCGCGCACACGAGGAAGCAGAGGACCCATGAGCAAGAAGATCCTGATCGTAGATGACTCGGCGACCGTGCGTCAGCAGGTGCGCATGGCGCTGGAGCAGGCGGGCTTCGCGGTGACCGAGGCGGTCGACGGCGTCGACGCGGTGCAGAAGGTCACCGGGGGCTTCAACGGCGTGGTGTGCGACGTGAACATGCCGCGCATGAACGGCGTGCAGTTCGTCGAGACCGTGAAGAAGGAGCCGCAGCACGCCGCGCTGCCCATCCTCATGCTGACCACGGAGGGCTCACCGGAGCTCATCCAGCGCGCCCGCGCGGCGGGGGCCAAGGGGTGGATCGTGAAGCCCTTCAAGGCCGAGCAGCTCGTCGCCGCGATGCAGAAGCTCACGGCGTGAGCCGAGGGGTGGTCAGGGCGCGGTGAAGCGCACGCGGCTCGCCGCGCCCGCGGCGACGTCGCGCTCGACGATGTGCACGCGGTGCGAGCGGTTGCGCCACCAGAGGTCCGCGCCGTCGCGGAAGTGCGGCGACCTCGGGTCCATGCTCTGACCGCCAGGGACGACGTTCCACGCGACGGGGCCCGCGGGGTCGAGGTCGACGGTGAAGCGCTGCGACGGCCCGCTGCCGTAGCTGAAGTTGTACCGCAGCACGAGCCCCATGGCCCCGGTGCTCACCGAGGGCGACCATCCCCCGCCCGACGCGTCGACGACCTCGATGCCCCCCGCGCGCGGAAACCCATTGGGGTACATGGGATCTCTCGCGCCGGGGATGTCCGTCGGGGCGCCGGGCAGCAGCGCGCCGAAGCGCACGGTGTGGCGCTCGCCCCAGAGCCAGCGATCCATGTCCGCCGTGCCGTAGGTGGTCTCGAGGCCCTGCAGCGCCTCGTCGAGGGACTTCAAGAGAATCCAGTCGCGGCTCTCGCGCACGTCGGTGGTCGTGAGGTCGTCCCAGACCGCGCTCTGCCCGGTGGACATGTCTCGCGTGCGCAGCTCCATGGGGCGCTCGAGGAGGTGCAGCACCGCGCGCAGGGTGTCGTACCCGAAAGGCACGCCGCTCTGCCGCAGGGCGGTGTTCTCATCGGCGATCGCGCGCTGGAACATCCGCCCGAGCCACGCGTGAAAGATGGTCGACGCGACGCTGTCGGCCCGCTGCGTCGCGCTCACCCCGTCGCCCACCCCCGAGGCGCCGTCCAGCGACCACGCCTGCACGCGCATGAGGGCGCTGCGCAACCGCGCCTGCCGCGGGGTGAGCTCGGTCGCGAGGGTCGTGAGGTCGGCGTGCATCCCGGGCGTGCTCCAGGCCGCCTCGAGCCGCGCGCCAGCCTCCATCAAGAACGGGCGAAAGCGCCCGCCCGCCAGCACCCGCACGTCCGACTGCACGGCCTCGAGGTCCTCGCGCGACATGCGCCCGTTGAGGGCATTGAGGCGCTGCAGGATGCGCTCCTGCCGCCAGCCCCACGCGAAGCTGCACCCGAGGTACGCGGGCGCGTCGAAGGGGTTGCCGTCGAGGGTGACCCCGGCCTGGTCGTTGTTCGCCGTGGCGATGAAGGGACGCATGGTGCTGCCGGTGGCGCCGGGGATGCGGTCGGCCGGGAGGTTGCCGGTCCACTCGGCCTCGCCCGTGCCCGGCAGCACCACGCAGGGGTTGGTGCCCGTGACGTTGGTCGGCGTCCAGGTGAGGGCGCCCGCCGCGCGCATCGGGATGTTCGCGTGTGAGGTGTACTCGACCCCGCCCGCGATGTCGGCGATGACCCAGTTCTGCGCGCCGACGCCGAAGGCCTGCACGCGGCGCCGGGCCTCGGCGGCGTTGGCCGCGTACGACACGTCGATGAACGCCTGAAACTCCGTGGTCGGCGCGTGGCCCGTCCACCGGATGGTGAGCGCGCGGTTGCCCGTGCGCGGTTGGTACGCGTTGTTGCGAATGACGGGCACGATGGGCCCGTGGTGCGGCACCACCTCGATGCGCGCGGCGATGGACCCGCCGGTGGAGTCGCGCACCGTCTCGTTGATCACCTGGATGGGCACCTGCTGCCCGTTGAAGCGCACGGTGTCGGGCTGGCCGTTCGTGCCCGGGGTGATCTCCTCCTGGTAGGCGTCGGTGACGTCGTAGCCCGCGGTGGTCACGCCCCAGGCGATCTTCGGGGTGAACCCGATGATCACCCACGGGATGCCCGGAAAGGTCGTCCCCGCCACGGAGATCGCGTCTTCGCCCCCGGTGATGGTGATGTGGTTGCCCCACCAGATCGCGGGCGACGACAGCTGGAGGTGCGGGTCGTTGGCCAGCAGCGCGTGCCCGGTGGTGCTCGCGCCGGGGGTCACCACCCAGTTGTTCGACCCCCGGGTGTCGTCGCCGAAGACCGAGAAGAGCGCGCGGGTGAGCTCGAAGAAGCGCGCGGTGCCCCCGAGGACGCGCGCGTTCACCGCGGGCTGCTGCACCTCGGGGCGGAAGTTGATCGGCGACCCGGTGGGCGCGGGGAAGAAGTCGCCCACGGAGACCGCGGTGGAGGGCGAGCGCCACACGAGCACGTCCCACGCGAAGCCCCGACGGCGGGCGTTCTCGGCCTGCATCATGGGGTCGGCGGCGTCGAAGACCTCGGCCGCGCGCTGCACGACCCCGGTGCGGTTGATGTCGTCGTCGGCGTCGTAGCTCAGCGCGTAGCTCTGGTAGCGACCGATGACCAGAGAGTCCACGGGGGTCCAGTCGGGGGTCATGCTGTCGACCAGGAGCTCCGAGCCCGCGGGGATCTCCACCTCGCCGCGGCGCACCTGCCCGAGGTATGCGTTCACCCCGCGGGTGTACGCTTCGAGAACGGTCTTCGTGCGGCCCGCGGGCATCGCCTCCCACATCGCCTGCGCGGCGCGGCGGAGCCCGAGGATGCGGGTCGCGAGGTCCTGCTCGATGGCGCCGGGGACCTGCCCGACGCGCTCCGAGAGGGTGCCCGACGAGAGCCGACGGAGCAGGTCCATCTGGGCCATGCGGTCGCGCGCCATGACGAGGCCCTGCACATAGGCCGCATCGCGCGCGGAGCTGGCGTAGATGTGGGGCCAGCCCATGCGGTCGAACACGACGTCGACGGGGCCGTCGAGGCCCGCGAGGCGCTCGGTGCGGGTGATGGGCACCTGCGCCACCGTGGTCGCCGCGCCGGCGTCGGTCGCGGCGGGCGCGTCGGGGCGATCGCCCGTGACGCCCGCGTCGGTCGTCGTCGCGTTGTTGCTGGAGCAGGCCAGGAGGCCCAGGAGACACCCACCAAGGATCCACCGTGTGCGCATGGCGGGCATTAGACACACGGCCCGCGGGAGGGATCAACGGCGGGGCGGTTTGCGCCCCTGCAGGATCCACTGCTCGGTGACGTCCCGCAGCCCGTTGGCGCTCCAGGTCGCGGCCTCAAGGCTGCGCTCCTCGAAGTCTCCGAGGAGGGACTCGGCCTGCGCGCGCGAGAGCAGCTGCATGGTGCCGCGGTCGCGAAAGGGCCCCTCGGTGATCTCCGCGAAGGCCCCGTCGCCGAGCGCGCGGCCGAGCCCGTAGCCCCACGAGCGGTCGCTGAAGCCCAGCGAGAGGAACCATCCCCCCGGGCGCAGCACCCGCCGCACCTCGTCCACGACGCCGCGCATCCGCGGGAGGGTCATGCAGCACATCGCGCAGCTGTCGACGACGCCGTCGAAGGTGTCGTCACCCCACGGGAGCTCGGAGATGTCGCCCACGCGAAACTCCCCGTCGAGGCGGTCCTCGGCGAAGCGGGACTGTGCGATGGCAATGGCCGTCGGGGCGATGTCGAGGGCGCTCACGCGAAAGCCCTCGCGGGCCATGTACCAGGCGCACGCGCCGGTGCCGCAGCCGAGGTCCAGCAGGCGCACCGACCGCCGGTCGGGGTTCGCATAGAAGCGCCGCGCCACGAAGCGGATCACGTGCTCCGAGGGGTAGCGCCCCCACGCCTGGGTCCGAAAGATCTGATCCCAATACTCCTGCACCGACGGCTCCACGTCGCACCTCCATGTCGGCGCGCACGCTCGCGCACCGTGGCGGTCCTGCAGCACACATCGGGCCAGCGCGCGGACCTCCCCCCGTGACGGTCGCGTGCGGGTCGCCCGCACTCTCGACGGGGTTCACGTCGGGACACATCTCCCAACCCCACTCGCTCTCGTGGCGAATTCGCGAGACGTGGCCCCCTTCCCCACGCCCTTCCCCCGCTTCGGGTTCACCTCGGGACACATCTCCGAAACGCGCTCATTCTCCTGCGGAAATCGCGATTCGTGGCCCCCTTCCCCGGCCCTTCCCCCGCCTCGGGGGAAGGGTGGAGAGCCGCGATCTCAGGAATCGTCCAGGCGTCTCGAAACGCTGGGGGTGCAGATCGTTTCGCGTCCCCCCCAGCCTCTCCTTCGCGTGGACCATCGCTCCGCCAGGGGTTCTCCACCCTTCCCCCGAGGCGGGGGAAGGGCCGGGGCAGGGGGCCACGAATCGCGAATTCGTCTCGTATTCCAGCCGTTCTCGGAGATGTGTCCCGAGGTGAACCCGAGACGGGGAAAGGGCGTGGGGAAGGGGGCCACGTCTCGCGAATTCGCCGCGCGAACAAGCGTGGTTGGGAGGTGTGCCCCAACGTGCACCCCATGGGGAGAGGAGGGCGCATGGGGTGAGGTCTCGACAGCGTGCAAGCGCCCGCGCCGTCAGCCCTTCGTCATGCCGACGGGGCGATGACATCCGCCGCGCTACGATGCGACGTATGCGACACGTCCTCGCGGTCACGGCGCGCCCCGTACAAGCCCTCCCGGGCGGATACCGCGAGGCGCCGTCGCACGAGGTGGTCTCCGAGGCGCCGTGGCTCCCGATGCTCGCCGAGCGGCTCGGCGTGACGGTGTACGAGCTCCGCGGGCGCTTCGCGGGCGTGGGGCCCTGGGCGCTGGGCCGGGTGGCGGCTCCCTGGGAGGCCGACGCGATCTGTCAGTTCCTGCGCCGCAACGGCTTCGGCGCGGTGGTGGCGGACCTCGACGCGCTGCGCGGCGCGCTGACCGCGGCCCGCCCGCCCCTCGCGCTCGACGCCGAGACCCTGCACGTCGGCGCGCAGCGCGTGGCGCTCTCGGGGCTGCGACTGCTGGTCGAGGCGATGACCCTGGTGGAGCACGCGCAGCAGAGCGTCGAGCACCGGGTGGTGGCGATGAACGCCCGCGGCGACCCCACGGTCGTGGACATCACCTCGGTGCGCTACGCCAAGGACCGCCAGCGCGTGCTCTACCTCTTCGGCGACGACGGCGCCGCGCTGCGGCTGCCCCAGGAGGTGGCCCTGCGCTCGGGCTTCCCCGGCCCGACCTCCCTCGCGCGCTTCGAGGCCCTGCGCGACGCCCTCCGCGCGCGCGCCCCGCAGGCCGTGTACGACGCTCGCTTCGTCGACGCGCCGCGCAAGCGCACGTCCTTCGCCCTCTCGCTGCTCGACCCGGACCACAACGCCGAGCGGAGCGACAACGTCGCCGAGACCAACCTCGCGGCGTGGGTGCTGCACCTCGCGGCGCGCGAGCGGCAGCGCACCTGACCCGAGAATCATGGCAGTCTCGGCGCCATGTCGCCCCTGACCGCGCTGCACGCGCTGCTCGACGAGGCGCGCGTGGCGAGCCTCGCGGTGGCCACCGCCGAGGGACCGGATGTGTCGTTGGTCCCGGTGCTCGTGCGTCGCGCGCCGCTCGCGGTGGTGCTGCTGGTGAGCGAGCTCTCGGCCCACACCGCCGCCCTGCGCGCGAACCCCTCGTGCGCCCTGCTCTTTCGCCGCGAGCTCACCCCCGACGACCCGCGGGACCACCACGCCACCGAGCGCGCCACGGTGCACGGCGAGGCGCGCTTCTTGACCCGCGACGAGGCCGCCGCGCGAGGACACGACGTCGCGTGGTCCGCGCGCTTCCCGCGGGTGGCGCCGATGATCCTGCCGCTCAAGGACTTTCACTTCGTCGAGGTCACCCCCTCCCCCCGCGGCGCGAGCTTCGTGCAGGGCTTCGGACGGGCGTTTCGCGTCCTTGGCCCGGCGCTCGACGTGCTCGAGCACGTCACCGGTCGGTGATGCGCCGCGGCCCCGCGATGCTGCTCCTCGGGCTCCTGCACTGCAGCGAGGAGAACCCCTTCCCGCGCGGCGAGGACCTCGCCTGTGCCGTCCTCGCCCCGGGCGTGCGCTGCGCGCCGACGGAGATCCTCCGCTGCGGCGATCGCGGGAACGTCATCGCGCGTCTGCCGGCGTGTTCAGCGGGCGAGCGGTGCTTCGACGGCCACGGCTGCGGCGTGTGTGCGCCGGGCGCGGTGGACTGCGGCGACGACGGCGAGACCCCGCGCACCTGCGAGCGCGATCACCGCTGGCTCACGCAGCCCCGCTGCGACGCGAGCCAGTTGTGCGAGCGCGGGCGATGCATCCTCGGGTGTGACCCCGACCCTGCCGCGCGCGAGACCCGGGGCTGTGAGTTCTGGTCCACGCAGACGCTGCACCGCACGCTCCCGCGTGAGACCCGCGACGCCACGCCCTTCACGGTGCTCACCGCGAACCCCTGGCGACGCGCGGTGCAGTACGGCGCCGAGGGTCCGGGGATCGCGTCGAGCGTGCGCGTGGTCGCCGCCCTCGGGCTCTTCTCCGTCGACCAGCCCTGGAACCCCGCCCTCGTCGACGGCGGCGACCCCGCGGCGCCTCGCAGCGTGCTCGCCCGACGCGCCGCGGTTCGGCTCCGCACGGGGCTGCGGGTGGCGGCCTGGCAGTACAGCCCCCTCGCCGCGAGACGGTCACCGTGCGAGGGCGCGGGCTGCGAGACCGCCACGGGCGACGCGAGCACGCTCCTGCCGGTGACGGCGCTCGGGCGGTTCTATGTGGTCGGCGCGTTGCCCACGGCGCGCACGCGCACGAGCGACGGCGCCTGGCGCGCGCACCCGGCCTTCGTGACGGTCGTCGGCACCGCCGCGGGCACACAGGTCACGGTGATCGCGCGCGGGGCGACGGAGCCGTCGACCGACGGGATGATCCCCGCGATGCGACGCGGCGAGCGGCAGGCGTTCACCCTCGGCGAGGGCGACGTGTTGCAGCTTCTGAGCGCGTCGTCGCCGGGCTGCCCCGCCGCGCCGAGCACCGCGGCCGATGGCGCCACAGTGTGCCCGCCCTCCCCCGACGAGGACCTCTCGGGCACGCGCATCGAGGCCACCGCGCCCGTCGCGGTCTTCGTCGGCCACGACTGCGCCCGCGTGCCCTGGAACGGCGGCCCCTGCGCGCGCCGCGAGGAGCAGCTCCCGCCGTTGTTGTCGCTCGGTCCGCGCTACGTGCTGGCGCCCGAGCCCGGCGGGTCCGCGCGCTGGCGGGTCATCACTCCCTACGACGACACGCGCCTCGACGTGGTGCCGTCGTCGGTCTTGTCGCCCCGCACCCTCGCCGCGGGCGAGGCCACGGAGATTGCGTCCGCGGAGCCCGTGGAGCTTCGCGCGTCCCGCCCCGTGCTGGTGCTGAGCCTCAGCGCGGGATCGAGCATTGAGGCGCCCACCGCGCAGTGGCGCGGCGTGAGCGAGGTGCACGCGCCCTTCGGCTTCACCACCGAGGTGGATCTCAGCGCGACGCTGGGCACGGGTGTCGTGATCGACGGCAACCCGCTGACACTCGCCGCCGACACGCGACTCCCCGGAGCGGTCACGTGGCGCGTCGCGCTCGCGCCGGGGCTGCATCGCATCACCGCCGACAGCGCGATGGGCGTGCTCGGGGTGCGGGTGCGGGTCTCGTCGCTCACGCGCGCGTTCTCGCTGCGCGGCGGCAGCGACCTGCGCGATCTGCCCGTGCCCGACTGAGACCAGGGCCCCCAGAAACGCCAAAGGCCCTTCGGAGTGTGACTCGCGAAGGGCCTCTGGGGTGGAGCGGGCGACCGGGATCGAACCGGCGACGTTCAGCTTGGGAACCGGACGTAACACGCTTGCTTTTCCG
>JBILLI010000376.1:0-7228 GCA_044376155.1 Polyangiales bacterium | reverse complement strand
GCAGTATCCGCACACGCCACCCACGGACCGATCCCGCGGCGCGCCGCACGCAGGGCACCCGATCACCCGCGCGCGCTCCGGCGCACGCGACTTCACGCCGCCCGGGCGCGCCACCCTCCATCGCTCGACCACGCGCACGCCCTGCCGCGCGCCGTCGGGGGAGACCTCGGTGTAGTTCGCCTCGAATTCAACGCGAATGCTCGTGCGCTCGGCGTCGGCCGACACGCCGTCGACGTCCTGGAGCCGCAGCGCGCCGACGATGACGTCCTCGACCGCCGCGAGGCCCGCGCCGCCGAGGCGCGCGCGCACGTCGTCGGAGGTGTAGGCGACCAGCGTGTCGAGCGCGTCGGCGCCGCGCGCGCGCTGCACCTCGGCGTAGAGCGCGTAGAGGAAGTCTTCGAGCACCACGAGGGAGAAGTCGGGATCGAACGCGCGCACCTCCAACAGCTTCGCGCGCGCGCCGGCCGAGGGTGTGGCCGCACGGTCCGACGCCGTGAGAGGGCCCTCGACGGCGGGGCGGGCGACGCCGTGCTCCGCGTCCATGGCCGCGACCCAGTCGTCGTCGCGCTTCTGCTGCGAACGGAGGCGCGAGCCGCCGAGGATGGCCGCGACCCAGCCGTCGTTGCGCTTCTGCAGCGACCGCAGGTGCGAGACGCCGAGGACGATGCTCAGCACCCCGATGAAGGCCCACGGGGAGAAGTACGGCAGCACCATCAGCGCGCCCCAGCCCATCATGGACAACGCCTTGGCGCGGCCCTCCGCGTCGCGTCGCGTGAGCAAGACGACGATCACCGCCACCACGACGAGCGGAACGCTCACCTGCGGGTACGCCACGGCCAGCTCGATGATCAACCGCACGAGAATCTCGAAGAGCGCGCCCAGGATGCCGTCGCCGTCACCGCCACCGCTGCTGGAGCTCGACCCACCGCTGCCGCCGCCGCCGCCGTAGCTCGACCCGAAGTCCGACCCGCCGCCGCTGAAGCTCGACCCGCCGCCGGGCCGCGCGAGGGCCGCGACAGCGATCAGCGCGACCGCCGCGGCCATCACCAACGCGACCAGGACCCGTCGATGCTTCATGACGCCTCCACGGTGTTGGCGAGCTCATCCCGGTCGTCGGCGCGGCGCGGCAGCGCGCGACCGAGCGGAGGCCCCAGCGCGAGCAGCGCGTCGTGGAAGGCTTCGACGTCGTCGCGCCGGAGCGCGGCGCGGAGCGCGGCGAGCGCGGCGGTCCACGCGGGGTCCAGCGCGGCGGTGTCGACGCCCACGTCGGCGACGACCTCGACGGCACGCTCGAGCCGCGAGGCGTACACGAGCAGCCCGGTGCGCTCGGCGGTGCGCGCGATACCCTGATCGACGAAGGCCGCCCGCGCCGCGGTGGCGACGAGGCGCGCGCGGGTCGCGACGGGCGTAAGCGCGCGGCGCACCGCGGCCGAGCGGGCTGAGCTGAAGAGCCCGAGGCCGAACGCGAGCAGCACGTCGACGGGCATGGTGACGACCGCGAAGGGGTGAGGGTGAAAGAGCAGCACGAGCAGGCACGCGAAGGCCGACAGCGCGCCCGCGAGGCGATCCGCCGCGGCGTAGTCTCCCGACTGTCGTCGGAGGATCACCACGACCTCCGCGCGGGTCTGCGCCTCGATGGCCGCGATGGCCTCGGTGGCGCGACGCCTCGCCTGCGTTCCCATGAGCGTGTCGCCCGACATACCGACAGAACTACCATCTCTCACGGTGCGACCGCGCGCGCCGACCAGGGCCCCTCTCGACAATCGTACGGACCGCCGTCGCGCCACGCCGCGGTGCTATCGCGGTCGCGCCGTCACGCGCTCCCCGCGGAATTCTGACGGCGAGACCGACTCCCAGCGCTTGAACGCGCGGCGAAAGTTCGCGACGTCGGAGTAGCCCAGGGTGTAGACGATCTCGTCGACGGTGAAGCGGCCCGATTTCAAGTGCTCGACCGCGAGCGTGTGGCGCACCTCCTCGAGCAGCTCGCGAAACGACGTCTCCTCCTCGAGCAGTCGGCGGTGCAGCGTGCGCGGGGTCATCGAGAACAGCCGCGCGGTCACCTGCAGGGACGGGAACCCGCGCTGCCGCTCCAGCAGCAGCCGACGCACCCGCGCGGCCATGGACTCGTTGGCCGTGAGCTTGTCGAGCTCGCGCTGGCAGATCTGCGCGGCCTCGCGAAACGCCTCGGGGTCGGCCATTCTCAAGGGAACGTCGAGGGCCTCGGCCGGGAGCGTGAAGCCCGCCCACGACTGCGCGTAGCGCACCGGGGCGCCGAAGAGGTCGCGCGCGAGGTCGGCGTACGCGGGCGCGGCGAAGGGGAAGGCCACCTCGCCGACGCGGCACACGCCCACGGAGATCGCGTCGAGGATGTTCTTGATGGAGAGCACCACGGCCTCGAGCACCGGGCGGCGCACGTCGCCGAGCGGGTGCGTCGCGGTGAACACGATGCGCAGCTCGCCGCGGTGCGCCTCGTGCCCGATGGAGATCAGCGAGAGCCGCAGGCCGGCGAAGCGCTCGACCAGCGCGAGGGCCTCACGGATCGATCCGCTGTTGAGCGCGGCGTACCCGAGCATGCCGTGCGTGGTGGCGCCGAGGCGCTCGCCCACGAGCAGGCCGAGGGCGTCATCCCCCGACAGCAACAGCGCATCGCGCACGAGCCGTTGAAACACCGGGAGGGGCAGGGTCCACGAGGGGTCGTGGAGCTGCGACGCGCGGAGGCCGCTGCCCGCGAGCCACTCGCCCACGTCGCCGCCGCGGCTGGCGACCTGATCACCGATGTGCCGGAGGTACAGCACCGGCAGCGTGATGGCCTGCTCGCGCATCGTCTTCGCAACATCCCTTCGAGCGAGCCGCGAGTCTGTCAACAAATGACCCCTCGTTGTCAACGCGGGACCTCACCGCGCCCGGCGCGGGCTCCTAGGGTTCAACGTGCCCGAGCGACACCTCGAACCCGGAGAGCGTATGGCCACCCTGCGGTCCACCCGAAGCCCGATCACCGCGCACATCAACGCCCTGCCCGTGCTCGTCGAGCCCCGCGAGACCGTGCTCCAGGCGGCCCTGCGCAGCGGGATCGACTTCCCCAACAGCTGCCGCGTCGGCGGCTGCGGCGCGTGCAAGTGCCAGCTCACCGCGGGGTCGGTGAAGGAGCTCACGGAGACGGGCTACCTGCTCTCCCAGGAGGAGATCGACCAGGGGTTCATCCTCGCCTGCCAGAGCGTCCCGCGGTCCGACGTGCGCATCACCGTCGACCTCGCGCCGAGCCCCGCGCGCGCGGTCGATGGTCACATCGTCGCGCAGGAGCGCGTCACCCACGACATCACCCGCCTGCAGGTGCAGCTCGCCGCGCCGCTCGCGTACCGCGCGGGGCAGTTCGCGCGGCTCACCCTCGACGGCATCACCCGCAGCTACTCCTTCGCCACGCCCGCGCGCGACGACGGCGCGGTGAGCTTCTTCGTGCGCAAGGTCCCTGGCGGCGCGCTGTCGTCGCGGGTGCACGATGGCGATCTGGTCGGCCGTGACGTGCGCGTCGAGGGCCCCGCGGGCGACTTCTGGCTGCGCCCCGCCGACGCGCCGATGCTCCTCGTCGCGGGCGGCAGCGGGCTCGCGCCCATCCTCGCGCTGCTCGAAGAGGCCGTGAGCGCGGGCGTCACCCGCGACGCCACGCTCGTCTTCGGCGCCCGCACCGCGGCGGACCTCTACGCCCTCGACGCCATCGCCTCCATCTCCGCGCGCTGGCGCGGCGCCTTTCGCTTCGTGCCGGTGCTCTCCGCGGCCGACAACGACACCGCGTGGACCGGCGCGCGCGGCCTCGTCACCGAGCACCTCGCGGCGCTGCTGCCCGACGGCGCGCACGCCTACCTGTGCGGCCCGCCCGCGATGATCGACGCCGCCGTCGCGGTGCTCGCCGACCGCGGCGTGGCCCGCGCGCACATGCACTGCGACCGCTTCACCACGCAGTACGACGCGGCGCCCGCGGCCGAACCCCCTTTGCCCGCACGCGTCGACGCGGCCCCGTCACCGTGGGACGCGCTGCACTACCTCAAGTTCTTTCTCTTTCACGGCGTCGGCGTGCTCGCGGCCTTCGCGCTGCTCGTGGGCGGACCCACCATCTCGGTCGGCCTCGCGACGATCCTCGCGTTCTACATGGTCGGCGATGCGGTGTGCGGCGACGACACCTCGACGCCGTCCTACCGCCACCCGGGCGTCCTGACCGCGCAGCTCTGGCTCGCGCTGCCGCTGCTCGCGCTCATCGTCTTCTCCGCGGTGTGGAGCGTGTCGCCGGGTGATCCGCTCGGCTTCGGGCGGTGGATCACCGGCCTCACGGGCTACGACGTGCTCGCGGCCCGCGCGGCGACGGCGACGGTGCACCACGTCTCCGCGTGGATCGTCACCGGCCTCATGATCGGCATGGTCGGGACCATCCCCGCCCACGAGCTCACGCACCGAACCTGGGACCGCGTGTCGATGTTCGTCGGGCGCTGGCTGCTGGCGTTCAGCTTCGACACGACCTTCGCGATCGAGCACGTGTACGGGCATCACCGGTACGTCTCGACGGTGGAAGACCCGGCCACGGCGCCGCGCGGGCGCAACGTGTACTTCCACGTGGTGGCCTCGACCCTGAAGGGCAACGTGAGCGCGTGGCGGATCGAGCGCGCGCGGCTGGAGAAGAAGCGGCTCGCCGTGTGGTCGTGGCGCAACGCGGTGATTCGCGGGCACCTGATGAGCGTCGCGCTGATGGCGGGCGCGTGGGCGATGGGGGGCTGGCGCGCGGCGGCGTTCTTCGCGGCGTGCGCGCTGTGGGGCAAGGCGCTGCTTGAGATCGTCAACTACATGGAGCACTACGGCATCGTGCGTGACCCGGCGACGCCGGTGCAGCCGCGGCACTCGTGGAACACCAACCGGCGCATCAGCTCGTGGAGCATGTTCAACCTGACGCGGCACTCGCACCACCACGCGCAGGGCGAGGTGCCCTACCAGGACCTGCGGCCGTACGCCGACGCCCCGATGATGATCAACGGGTACCTCACCACACTGGTGGTCGCGATGATCCCGCCGCTGTGGCACCACCTGATGACGCCGAAGGTGCTCGCGTGGGACCGCGATTTCGCCACGGAGGATGAGCGCCGCCTCGCCGCCCGCGCGAGCGCCCGCAGCGGCAGCGAGCTGTTCCGTCGCGTGATCGTCGCGCCGCATTGAACCGTGGGCTCAGGTTCTCGTCGGGGTAAAGCCCACCTGACGTGGGGTGAGGGCCGGGCACGCCCCTGGACAACGGCCGAGCCAGCGCCTATCCCTCGCGCCCGATGTCCCCTCGCCCGAGCAACCGTCACTGGCACTGCGAGCGCTTCGTCGCGTGGATCGTGCCGCAGCTCCCGCACTGGGGCTGGCGCGTCGCGTACGTGAGCGCGTGGATGGTCATTCCCGCGCTGCTCTTCTGCGCGCACAAGGGGCCCGGCATCGTGATGCTGCCCCTGGTGTGCCTGATGGCGGGGGGCCTCTTCGGCCCGCTGCGAGGGATGTCCCACGCCGAGGCGCGTTGCCCGGCGTGTCGGTGTTACGTGCCCCGACCGGGGTGACGACTACGCGCCGGTGACGCTCTGCAGCGCCGAGACCCAGGCGCCGCGGTCGGTGCGCCACGAGGGCGCGACCGACTCCCACTTCGTGACGTCCTCCAGGCCCAGCAGCAGCTGCGCGGCGTCGCGGGCGGTGGTCACGGCGCGCGCCCGGGCGACCCATCCCGCGCGCTGCTGCCGCCACGCGGGTTGCACCGCGCTCCACCCCATCGCGGTCTCCAGCGCGACGATCTGCTGCGCGAGCTCCTGCGGGGTGTGGGCGTTGCTCACGGCCGCGACCCACGCGGCGCGCTGCGTGCGCCAGCGCGGAGATACCGAGGTCCACGTCACCGCGCCCTCGAAGCGCAGCAGCGAGGAGCTCACCATCGAGACGCCCGGCGACTGCGCGTGCGCGGCCGTCGGCGCGGCAGTCGTTCCCATCGCGGCGCCGCCCAGCAGCGCGGCCGCGAGAACCCATCGGCGAGCGAACGTACCCAGGGACATCGAACACCTCCTCCTGTGTGTGGCCAGAGTCGTACCACGATCCACCTCGGCCGGTGACCGCGCCTCCGCGCGAGGTCAGCGCGTGACGCCCGTGTGCGCCCGCAGAAAGCGCGCGGTGGGGCTCGCGTCGCACCGCGCGACCTCCGCGGGTGTGCCCGTCACCACCACCGCGCCGCCCTCCTCGCCCGCGCCCGGCCCCATCTCCACGACGTGATCACTCGCCGCGATGACGGTGAGGTCGTGCTCCACCACCACCACGGTGTTGCCCGCGTCGACGAGCCCGTGGAGCTGCCGCAGGAGCCGCGCGACGTCCTCGGGGTGCAGCCCCGTGGTGGGCTCGTCGAGCACGTAGAGCGCGCCCCCGCGCCCGCCGCGCTGCAGCTCCGTGGAGAGCTTGATGCGCTGCGCCTCGCCGCCGGAGAGTTCGGTCGCGGGCTGTCCGAGGCGGAGGTACCCGAGGCCCACCTCGCGCAGCACGTCGAGGGAGCCGCGCACGGTGTCGTCGTCGGCGAAGAAGGCCCACGCGTCGTCGACGGTCATCGCCAGCACCTCTGCGATGGTCTTTCCGCGCAGGGTCACCGCGAGGGTCTCGGGGTTGTAGCGCGTGCCCTGACACGTCGGGCACGGCGCGTACACGCTCGGGAGAAAGAGCAGCTCCACGCGCACGGAGCCTTCGCCCTCGCAGTGCGCGCAGCGCCCCTTGGCGACGTTGAACGAGAAGCGACCCGCGTCGAAGCGCCGGGACCGCGCGGCGGGGGTCTCGGCGAAGCGCTTGCGCACGTGGTCGAAGAGGCCCGTGTAGGTCGCAAGGTTCGAGCGGGGCGTGCGGCCGATGGGGCGCTGGTCCACGCGGAGCATCCGTCGCAGCGGGCCGATGCCGCCGTCGAGGTGACCCCCCAGGGGCTCGGCGGGCGCGCGCTCCAGGGCCGCGGAGAGGTCCTCGTCTTCGTCTTCGTGGTCGTCGACGGTGTGACCGAGCGCGGCTCCCACGAGCTCCACGAGGGCCTGCGACACGAGGGTGCTCTTGCCCGACCCCGAGACGCCCGTGACGCTGGTGAACACCCCCAGCGGGACGTCGACGTCGAGCGCGCGGAGGTTGTTGCGCGTGACCCCGCGCAGGCGCAGCCAGCCCCTGGGAGACCGTGGGGTGTGGGGCGCGGGCGTGAGCTCGCCGA
>JBILLI010000285.1:0-9044 GCA_044376155.1 Polyangiales bacterium | reverse complement strand
ATTCCTGAGATCGCGGCTCTCCACCCTTCCCCCGAGGCGGGGGAAGGGCCGGGGAAGGGGGCAAGAACCGCGAATTCACCACGAGAACAAGCGCATTTCAGAGATGTGTCCCGACGTGAGCCCGAAGCGGGGAAGGGCGCAGGGAAGGGGGCCACGCCCCGCGAACTCATCGAGAGAACAAGCGAACGTCGAAGGTGTGCCCCGCGTTGACCTCCCGGCGTGGAAGGCACGCGTGGCTCCGCACGACGTCTCGGAAGTGAGCGAGTGACACATCGGCCGGGCAGCCCCTCGGGTACGCTCACGCACCATGGGAACGCGTCTGCTCACCGGCCTGTGGCTCCTCGCCGCCTGCTCGTCCTCGTCGCCGCCCACGCCCGACGCGAGCGCCGACGTCCCCACCGCCGACGTCCCCACCGCCGTCGTCCCCACCGACGCGGGATGCGACGAGGTCACCGCGATCCACTCGCTGCTGCCCTTCGCGATCACCGTGGCCACGGGCTCGCGCACCGAGCTCGTGCTCCGCCTCGCGCGCGACCGTCGTCGCTGCGCGGGCACCTACGCCCTCACGCTCTCCCCCGCCCTGGGATCACTCCCCGCGCAGGTCACCGTCCCCCTCGACGAGGGCAGCGTGACGGTCCCCTTCACCGCGAGCGCCACCCCGGGCGAGGCCACGCTCCGCATCGAGGCGCCGGGCACCCCCGCGGTCACCGTGCCCGTGCGCGTGCGCGCCGACGCCCTGCCGCGCTGCACCCCCGGCGCGACCTCCTCCCTCGGCGCGGCCCGCGCGGGCGCGTCCCTCACCGCCCCCCTCGACGGCAACGCGGTCTCGCTCGACGTGCCCGCGAGGACGGTCGGTCTCCCCGACGTTCCGGTCACCGCGACCTGCGCCGATGTCCCTGTGCCGCAAGGGTATCGCGCGATCTCGCCCGCGGTCACCCTCGGCCCGGGCACCGCGCGCCTGAGCCGCGAGGTGACCATCACCCTCCCCGCCAACGCGGCCCGGGTGCCTGCGCGCTACGCGAGCCACGTCGAGGTCGCGTGGACGCCGCCTTCCCCCAACGCGACCCCGCGCGTCGTGCCGCTGAGCGACGTGGTCTTCAACGCCGAGGGGACCGCGGTGTCGGTCCGCGGGTACCGCCTCGGCACCTACCGCGCCGTCGTGCGCGAGGAGCTCCCGCGCACGGTGACCCGACGGGTGACCTACCGCGGGATCTACGGCATCTCCATGGGCGCGGTGGGCGCGTCGAACCTCGGCGTGCGCAACCTCGCGCGCTTCGACCTCATCGCCGCCCTCGGCGGCGCCGCGGACTTCGTCACCAGCAGCCGCTACCTCCGTGACTACGTCTTCGGCGGATTCTGCACTGCGGCCGAGCGCGCGCGCCTCGGCGACACGGCGTGCGCGAGCTCCTCCCTCGCCCGCACGCCCCCGGCCCCCGACCTGAACTACACCACGCAGGACTTCGAGCACTTCTTCGCCCCGCCCGGCGGCGGCACCGGCGGCACCTTCGACCGCCGCGCGCGCTTCCGCGGCTTTCGCGACATCGCGCGCATGTTCGGCAACTCCGTGATGGGCGCCGACCCCGCCAACGCCGTGCTCCCGCGGGGCGTGCCCGCGAGCGAGCTCACCCGCAGCGACGCGGAGCGCTGCCGCACGCCCGTGGTCCTGGGCGGCCCCGACGCGCCGATGGACGCGCGCTTCTACGACGACGAGTACAACCCCGACGGCAGCGCGCCGGTGATCTCCTTCTGCGACGGCGACCTCGCGCCGGGCTCCGTGGGCGACTGGGGCGGCGGCGTCGGGAACTACCCCGTGGAGATCACCCTCGCGGTGGACCTCAACCGCAACCGTCGCCGCGACCCCGGCGAGCCCGTGCTGCGGAACTTCTTCGAGCCCTTTCGCGACCTCGGCGCCGACAACCTCGCCTCCCGCGACGAGCCCGGCTACGACCCCGTGCGCAACCCCGACCCCGCAGGCGACGACTACGACCGCGTGTACAACCCCGCGGGCGAGGAGGACAACGGTCAGCGCGACGAGGGCGAGCGCTACGACGACCTCGGCCTCGACGGCGTCGCCTGCCCCGCAGGTCGTACGTGCCCCTACGACCTCGGCGAGGGCAACGGGGTCTTCGACACCGCCACGGGCGAAGGCGCCGTGAACCGCCGCAGCAACCCCCGCACGACCCTCGCCCTCGCGCCCCGCGAGGAGGTGCTGCGCGTGGCCCAGTGGCTCGACGGCGGCATCCGCGACGCGCTGCAGTTCGGGGTGAACGCCAACCACTACGCGGGGGTGCTCGGGCAGCGCGACGCGCACCTGCGGGTGCTCGACGGCTTCTCGTCCCTCACCGCGCAGCGCGCGTCGAGCGTCGCCGCGGAACCGATGTTCCGCCCCGAGGACGTGCCGTGGGAGGACCTGCCCCCCCGCACGCTCCTGCGCTACGGCAGCCTCGACGCCAGCGCCGAGGACATTCGCCAGGGCGACGGCGCGCACGTGGGCACGAACACACAGATCACCCAGCGCCTCCTCGCGTCGCTCCTCTGGGCCGGCGCGCGCTGGCGTGACGGCGACCGCCGCTTCGAGCCCTTCACCCCGTCGAGCGACAACGCCGGTCGCTGCGCCAACGGGTACCAGTGCACCTTCGACTTCATGTCTGCCCGCGCGAACCGCAGCGGGCAGGTGGTGATCGTGCTGCCGCCGGGTTACCACGACCCAAAGAACATCGGGTTGCGGTACCCCGTGCTCTACCTGCTGCACGGTTACGGCATGCAGCCCTCGGAGCTCGCGGGCACCGGGCTCGTCGCCGCGACGCGCATGGTCGCGCGGGACCTCCCGCGCTGGGCGCGCCCGCCGAAGTTCATCATGGTGTTCCCCGACGGCGCCTGTCGCCCGGGCGACGGCTGCCAGGAGGGGACCTTCTATTCCGACTCCCCCGCGGCCACGCCGCGCATGGAGACCTTCTTCCTCGAGCTCATGGACTGGGTCGACGGACGCTTTCGCACGCGCGCCCCCGAGGAGCGCAGCGTGCGCGAGTGATCACGTCGGTGCGGGAGGCTCACGGTGGGGCGCCCCCGTGATGAGTCGCGCGCCGCGGTCAAACGTGAACCACGCGGTGATCCACTCGATCATCACGATGAGGCGATTGTCGAAGCCGATGAGCAGGGCCACGTGCAGAAAGGCCCACACGAGCCACGCGAAGAAGCCCGAGAAGCGCGCGCCGGGGACTTCAACAATGGCGCGGTTGCGACCGATGGTCGCCATGGAGCCCAGGTCTTTGTAACGAAACGGCCTCCGGGCATCGCCCCGCATCGAACACAGGATCACCTCCGCCGCGTGCCGCGCGCCTTGAATCGCCCCCTGCGCCACGCCCGGCACGTTCACCCCGTTGGCATCGGTGAGCGTGGCCATGTCGCCCACCACGAAGACCTCGGGATGCCCCGGCACGCTGAGGTCGGGTTCGACCTTCACCCGCCCCGCGCGGTCCATCGGGGCGCCGAGGTCCTTCGCGAGGGACGAGGCCTGCACGCCCGCGGCCCAGAGGATGGTCTGCGCGCGGATCTCCTCGTCGCCCGTGCGCACGCACCCCTCGGTGATCTCGGTGACCCGGGTGCGGAGCCTCACCGTCACCCCCATGGCCGCGAGCGACTGCAACGCCTTGGCGCGCAGGGACTCATGAAAGGTCGAGAGCACCGTCTCGCCCGCCTCGAGGAGGTACACCCGCGCGAGCGAGGGGTCGATGCGACGAAAGTCCTTCGCGAGGGTGCGGCGCGCGATCTCCGCGAGGGCGCCCGCGAGCTCGACGCCCGTGGGACCGCCGCCCACCACCACAAACGAGAGCAGCGCCGCGCGGCGGGCGGGGTCGTCTTCGCGCTCGGCGTCCTCGAAGGCCGTGAGCGCGCGCCGACGGATCTCCAGCGCGTCGTCGAGGGTCTTGAGCCCGAGGGCATACCGGGACCAGTGGTCGTTGCCGAACCACGAGTGCGTCGCGCCGCAGGCCACGATGAGGTGGTCGTAGGGGAGACTCCCCCGGTCCAGGCTCACCGTGCGCGCGGCGGGATCAATCCCTCGCACCTCGGCGAGGAGCACGGTGACGTTGGGCTGCCCGCGCACGACCCGACGAATGGGCTCGGCGATGTCCGCGGGCGAGAGCCCCGCAGTGGCGACCTGGTACAGCAGCGGTTGAAAGAGGTGGTGGTTGTGGCGGTCCACGAGGGTCACGTCCACGGGCGCGCGGCGCAGCGCCAGCGCCGCATTGAGCCCGCCAAACCCGCCGCCCAGAATCACCACCCGCGGCCGCGCCGCGGTCGTCTCAGCACTCATCGCCGGGAGGATCGCTCCTCCCACGGCATCGCCGTCAATGACCCGCTACGGATCCATCCCCATCGCCGCATCGGACACGGGCGCGTCGGGCTCGGACGGCCGGTCGTCGGGCGCGGCCCCATCGCCGGCGTCGAGGCCCTCTCCCGCGTCTCCCGAGACCACGTCGTCCTCGGCATCCGCGGGCGCCACGTCAGGGAAGGTCGGCGCGTCGTCGGCGATCACGTCGGCCTTGGGGACGTCCGTCGCGACATCGACCGCGCCGCCGCCTCCCGCGTCGGCGAGCTGCGCGCACGAGGCGTTGAAGCAGATCTGCCCGGCGGGGCACGCCGTGCCGCAGCGGCCGCAGTGCTCCTGGTCCACGAGGAGGTTGGCGCAGCGGCCGTTGCAGAGCGCGAAGGGGTCGAGGCACATGGGCAGCGGGGTCGCGGTCGCGCCGCCGTCGCCGCACGCGCACGCGCCCAGGCGTCGGTCGGCGCCGCAGGTCTGCCACCCCTGAGACACGCCGCCATCGCGCCGGTCACGCAGTCGGGCTTGCGAATGGGGGCCGCCGGGGTCTGTGAGCAGCCGAGGACCAGGATCAGCGCGAGGTGCGCGGGACGCATGGCGACACTGTGCCTCGCTTCGCCCGCGGGCACCAACGATTGCGCCGTCGGCGCAGGGTCTCTGGGGCGTATCGCGCGCTCAGTCGTCGTGGGCGGCGTCGACCGTGCGGACGGCGATGCGCCCGCCCACGGTGGTGGGGCGTCCGCGCATGAGCACGCGGTCGGCGGTGCGCACGGTGACCTCGCCGTCGACGGGCACGTCGAGGGGGATGGTGTCGCCCACGCGCAGCTCGGTGACATCGCCGAGGCTCATGCGCAGGCGCGTGAGCTCCACGATGACCTCGAGCTCCACGTCGTCGAGGGCCGCGACGATGCGGGGGTCGGCCTTGGGCGCCGCGCCCTGCTCCGCGCCGCCCGTGACGTGCAGCAGCGACTCCTTCGGGAGCAGCAGGACCACGCGGCCGATGCGCGCACCCTCGCGGGTGGAGAGGTCCAGCGCGCACGCGACGGGCACGCCCTCGCCCCCGGCCTCGGCGTTGGGACCGGTCCCGGGCAGCGGCTCCAGGCGCACGCCCAGACGGGTGCTCAGGGTCTCGCCGAGCGCCCGCAGGATGGTGGTCACCACCCCCTGCACCACCGCGAACTGCGGCGGGGTAAGCCCCTCGGACTCGAGTTTCGGGGTCGACGTGCCATCCCCCCCGAGCACGCCATCGAGCAGCAGCGCGAGCACGCCCGCGTCGAAGACCATCGCGCCGCGCCCGTCGCCGGGCTGCACCGCGAGGCGCGTGACGTGGATGGGCGCCTCGATGTCCTGCAGCACGGCCGAGAGGGGCATGGCCTTCGCGTAGCCCAGGGTCACGGGGATGCCCCGGCGCGCGAGGAAGGGCACCGCGCGGCGCAGGGCGCTCTCGAGACGTCCGCGCTCCTTCTCCAGCACGCTCGCCGCGCGGCGCACGCGGTCGCCGTCCATGGCGAACGCGAGCGCGAGGGAGGGGCTGCGCGCGAGGGCGCTCACTGCACCACCAGGTCGGTGACCAGCACGCGCTGCGCGGTGGCTGCGCCGGCCTCGCGGAACGACCGCAGGAGGTCGGTGCGCATGTGCTCCATGCGCTCGGTGTTCGTCGCGTTCTCGTAGGTGAGCGCGCGGAGGTACACCAGCGCGGCGTCGCGGATGCGCGGGGTGAACGCCGCCGTGCTCTCCTGCGGCGTGGCCGTGGTGAACTCCACCGCGATGGCCACGCGCATGGGGTGCACCCGGCGCTGCGCGTCCATGGTCACCATGAGAAACGGCTCCAGGGTCAGCGTCGGACCCGGGGGCTCCGGCGGAGTCGCCGGGGCCGCGTGTTCACCGCCGTGCGCGCCCGCGGCCGCGCCGTGCGCCGCCTTGGCCACGGCGATCTTCGCCCCGGCGAAGGCCGCGCCGCCGGCGAGCAGCGCGGGCAGCACGATGCCGATGGCCATCGCCGCGCCGCCGCCGCCCTTCTTCTTCTCGGCGTCGGCGGGGGCCTCGGCCTTCTTGGGATCCTTCTCGCTCATGACACGCCTTTCGACTGCCTCGGTGCTGAACGGTCAAACCGCTCAGCGCACAAGCTGCTGGATCGTCTCCAGCATCTGGTCCGCGGTGGTGATCGTCTTGGAATTCGCCTGGAACGACCGCTGCCGCGAGATGAGCTCCACGAACTGCGCGGTCACGTCGACGTTCGACTGCTCCAGCGCGCCGCTCACGATGGCCCCGCGGCCGCCGCTGCCCGCCACGCCCATGGCCGCGTCGCCGCTGTCGCGGGTGGCGATCCAGAGGTTCTGCCCCGCGCGGCCGAGGCCGTCGTTGGAGCGAAAGCGCGCCACCGCGACCTGCCCCACGGCCTTGGTCTGCCCGTTGGTGAAGACCCCGTTGAGCACCCCGTTGCCGTCGATGCGCACGCCCGAGAGCTCGGCGCTGGCGTAGCCGTCCTGGGTCACCGCGTTCACGTTGCTCTGGGAGCTGAACTGGGTGATCCCGTCGACGCCCGATCCGCCCGCCGACACGGGGGTGCCGAAGTTGAGCTCGATGCGCTGCCCCGGCGCGGCGCCCGCGAAGTCCGCGGTGCCGCCCGCGGTGACCGCGGTGCTCTGGAGCGAGCCGTTGGTGTTGAAGGCCAGCGTGCCCGAGACCACCGAGACGTTGGTCCCCGCGGTGCCGCCGGCGATGTTGCCGCCGTCGGTGACCACGTTGTAGGTCCACTGGTTGTCGGCCGTCTTGCGGTAGTACGCGGTCATCGCCCGGGCGTTGCCCAGCGAGTCGTACACCGTCACGGGGACGCTGAAATTCGAGGTGTTCGACGGGTCGGTGAGCGAGAACGGGGTGGTCGGCACCCGGGCCCGCGCGTCGAGGTTCGCGAGCACGTTCACCTCCGTGGTGGCCCGCGGCGGCAGCGATTGCGTCGGCACCTGCAGGCTGCTCAGGGTGCCCTCGAAGGTGCCGTCGGCGCGCGTGCGAAAGCCCTGCACGGCCTGGCCGCCCGGTGTCACCAGCACGCCGTCGTTGCGCACGGTGAACTGCCCCGCGCGGGTGAAGAAGTTCCCGTTCACCCCGTCGACGTTGCCGTTCACGATGAAGAAGCCGTCGCCCGAGATGGCGAGGTCGGTGGGCTGCCCCGTGCTGAGCGTGGTGCCCTGCGCGAAGATCTGCTGCGTGCGCGACATGATCGAGCCCGCGCCGATGGCGTTGCGCGAGCCCACGGCCTCGCCCAGCACGTTCTCGAAGATCGCGCGGGACTGCTTGAACCCGATGGTGTTCATGTTCGCCACGTTGTCGCCGACCACGCCCAGGGCGCGGGTCTCAGCGTTCATGCCCGACACGGCGGCGTTCATCGCGTTGCGGAGTGACATCGTTCGGTCTCCTTGTTCGTGCTTGGTCAGCGGTTGTTCGTCGAGGTGGGCGTCGTCGGCGCGTTCACCGACACGAGGTCTGAGATGGGCGCGCGGGCGCCGCCTTCGATCTCCAGCTCGGGGTAGCCGCGCTCGTAGCCCACGCGCAGCACCCGACCGGTGACGTCCTGCGTCGCCGACACGCTGCCGCCCTGCGCGTTGCGCGCGGTCACGGCGACGGAGTAGGCCCCGCGCGGCACCGCGTTGCCGCGGTCGTCCTTGCCGTCCCAGGTGTAGCTCACGGTGCCCGCGCGCTGCGCCGGCATGCGCACGGTGCGCACGGTGTCGCCCGCGGCGTTGCGAATCGCCAGGGTCACCTCCGAGGCGTCGCCCTGCAGGGTGGTGTTCACCGGCACGCTCTGGGTGCCGTCCCAGGCCACGCTGTTGCCGCGCACGGTCACCGAGCGGCCCACGAGGTCGGTGGCGGCGTTGTTCGAGAGCCCGCGAATCTGCGCGCCCACGACGTCGAGCTGCCGCGACTGCTCGATGGCCTGCTCGACCACCGAGAACTGCGCGAGCTGCGTCACGAACTCCGTGCCCTCCATGGGCTTCAGCGGGTCCTGCTGGCGCACCTGCGCGATGAGCAGCTTCAAGAAGGCCTGGCGGTCCAGGGTCTGCCCGCCCGAGGTGGAAGGGGTGGCGGGGGTGGCGGGGGTGCCCGCGGTGCGGGTGAGGTTGTCCAACGCGCTGGTCATGACCGCTCTCTCTCCTTCACAGCACCGCGCGAACCCGCGCGGACCTCGGCGGCGACGCCGCCTCCACCAACCGCTGCGCGCCGCGCGAACGCTCCTGCGCCGCGCCGCCATCACCCTGCGCGTCGGAGCGCGCATCACGGGCATCCCCCGCGCTCTGCCGGGGTGCGCCGTCTCCCAATCCAACGTCCGTGCCGCCGCCGTCGAAGCGCAGCGCGCCGACCTTCACGTCGGCCGTCTGCACCTCCGCCACGAGGCCCTCGCGCTGGCCCTTGAGCGCCTGCAGGGTGTCGTCGCGGTCGGCGTGCACGTGCAGATCCACCGCGCCCGCGCGCTGCGTCGCCGTCACCACCACGCGCCCGAGGGCCGCGTCGTTCACCTCGCCGCGGGCCTGCACCTCGTTGCCCACGCGGTTCGCCGACGACTCCACCGCCCGCGCCAGACGGTCGCGCCGCGCGTTGGCGCCCCCGGCCTCCGTCACCGCCGCGTCGCGCGACGCAGTCACCGCGCTGGCGTTCGTCGGGCGCGTGACGCCTTCGCTGTTCAGCACCGGCGCGGTCTCGACGGGCGCGTCGGCGCGCTCGCGCG
>JBILLI010000283.1:0-9049 GCA_044376155.1 Polyangiales bacterium | reverse complement strand
TGAAGCTCTCGGGCGTGCCAAACGCCGGCGTCGATGCGCGGAGCGCCGAGGGCCTCGGGGGCGGCAGCGACGACGCCACCTCTCGCACGCCGACCGCGTGCGTGAGCTGACGAAGCACCGCGTCGGCGAGGCTCTCCCCGAGGTCCAGTTCGGTGCCCTCGTCGTCGATGGCGGGCGCGGGCAGCGACGGAATGATCCCCACCGTGCTTCGAACCGCGAGCGACGGCGGCTCGGGCTCGGGCGGCGGCGGGACCGCGCTGTCAGGCACCGAGAGTCGAAGCGCGGCGAGGTCCCGCTCGTCGCGGTCTCGGACCTCGCGAACCGCACCACGGCGCGCGAGCTCGACGAGCAGCGGCTCCAGGTCCGTCGGTGCGACGCCGTCGCGCAGCACGAGGTCGCGGGGCGAGTCCCCCTCCAGCAGCCGCTCGACGAGCGAGCGCATGGGCGTGGGGAGCGCCACCGCATACGCGCGGGCGGCGTCGGCGTCGAAGACCGCGCGATGCACCTGCAACAGCCCCGCGCCCGTGAGCGCGTCCTCCAGCGCGGCGACGCGACGCGCACACTCCCGCAGAAGCTCCCCGATGCCCGCGTCGAGGTCACGGCGCACCCCCGCGGCCGAGCGACGCACGCCGAATCGCGCAGCGGGGGTCGCCACGACCCGCGCGAGGGCCTCCTCGCCGCGCACCACCGAGCCGTCTTGCAGGGTGCGCGTGGCGGAGGCGAAGCGCCCGCCGCGGAGCTCGATCTCGGTCACGCTCACCGAGTCACCCACCGTGACCGTCGCGTCACCGAGCCCGGCCGCGCCTTCGAGGATCGACGGCAGCCCCACGCGCTCCACCCGCCCGCGCACCTGCGCGCCCCACGGGAGCTCGGCGATGCGGCGGAGCGTGCGCGTGCGCAGCCGCAGCGTCGCGCGAACGCGGGCGATGACGGCCTCGATGCGCGCCTCCTTGCGGAGGTACCCCTGCGCCTGCGCGCCGAGCTCCCGCATGCGCACCAGGAGGTCCTCGCGCCATGAGAGCAGGATCACCGGCGTGTGGCGCAGGAGGATGTCGCGACGCACGGCCCGGCTCAGCGCGAAGCCGTCCATGCCGGGCATGAGGATGTCGGTGAGGATGACGTCGGGCGAGAGCGCCCGCGCCGCCTCGAGCCCGGCGCGGCCATCGTTGCGGGTGTACACGGTCATCCCCGCGCCCCGCAGCGTCTCGGCGAACTGCGCGGTGACCTTTGGGTCGTCGTCGACGACGAGCGCGCGCCGACCGGGCAGCGGGTCCTCGCCGGGCTGCACCCAGGTCGCGTCGTCGGTGGCGTCGACCCCCACCGAGAGCACCTCGGCGCCGGGCAACCCCCGGGGCGAGACGGGCACCTCGAAGCGCACCGCGCCATGCGAGCGACGCTCGACCAGATCACGAATCGTCGCGATGGCCCGCCAGGCCGCAGAGAGAATCTCGCTCCCCTCGCCCAGAGACACCCGCGCGTCGCGCGAGGCCGGGTCCACGCTGTCGACGAGACCGCGGCGGATCTCGTCCTGCAGGGCGCGGGCGAGCTCGTCGACGGTGGCCTCGCGAAGGTCGGTCACGGGCGGCGGCGGCAGGGTGTTTCCGCCCCGGAGCACGCGCTGCACCATCGCCCGAAGCGCCTCGGCCTCCACGTCGTCGGGGAGCACCTCAAGCGCCAGCGGGCAGCGCGCGCGGAGCTCTTGCACGGGCTCCTGCGCCGCGGCCACCAGGACCACGGAGATGAAGTCCGTCGCGGCGGCGCCTCGCAGCGCGGCGAGGACCGCGGCACCGTCGAAGGGCGCCCCGCTCTCCACCACCACCAGCTCCGCGGTGATCTCTCTCGCGCGCTGCACCGCCTCCTCGCGGTCCACCACCACGTGCACCTCGACGTCGGTGGGCAGGACCTCCAGCAGCGCATGGATCCGCGACGGCGCGAGCCCGAGCACCACCTGCGCCGCGGCGCCCCGGAGCGGCACCGAGCCCGGCGTGGGACCCGCGACGAGGGCGGCCACCCGCGGCGCGGCGCGACGGGTCAGCGCGTCGATGCCGTGCGCCGAGGCGTCGACCCCCGGGGGCAGGCTGACGACCGAATCCCCCGGAGGGCTCGACGGAGGCGCCTCCGCCGGGGAGCGCTGGTCAAGCTCCAGTCGGCCGTTCAGCGAGGCCACGAGCCCCGCGAAGCGGTCGAGGTGGGCGCGGCTCACCAACGCCAGGGCGCGGATCGCGTCGAGCTGGTCCAGACAGAGCTGGAGACCGTCGGCGAAGCTGGTCAGGTCATGGAGCCGGGCGCGCACCAGGGTGGCGTCGAGCCGACGGCGAAACTCGTCGCGCATGCGCACCGACGAGGGATCCGCGATGAGCGCCCCGAGCGCCGCCTTGACCTCCACCACGCGCCGCGGCGCGGCGAGCAGAAACGCGCGCCTGTCCTCACCCGGGGGATCGCTCTGAACGTCCGTCACGCACTCTCGTCAGCGCCGCGCGCACGAGCGCGGAGCGCCGAGACAGTACCGACACAACTCCGCCGCGCGCCAGTACGCGACGCAGACGTGCTAGAGGGGCGCCGCTGTGAAGTTCATCGATGAGGTCGAGATCCAGGTAGGCGCGGGCGACGGCGGCGCCGGCGCGGTGTCGTTTCGGCGCGAGTCGCACGTGCCCTTCGGCGGGCCCGACGGCGGCGACGGAGGCCGCGGGGGCGACGTGGTGGTCGAGGCCGACGCGCAGCTCGGCACGCTGCTGGAGTTCCGCCATCGACCCCGGTGGCAGGCGCCCCACGGCGAGCCCGGCGGCGGGCGCGACTGCAACGGCCGCGGCGGCGAGGACCTGGTCATTCGGGTGCCCGTGGGCACCGTGGTGCTCGACAAGGACACCAACGAGACCCTCGCCGACCTCACCGAGAAGGACCAGCGCGTGGTCATCGCCCAGGGCGGCCGCGGCGGCCTCGGCAACATGAACTTCGCCACGCCCTGGGACCAGGCCCCCCGGCGCGCCCAGCCCGGCGAGAAGGGCGCGAAGCGCGCGCTGCGCCTCGAGCTCCGGCTCCTCGCCGACGTGGGCATCCTGGGATTCCCCAACGCGGGCAAGAGCACCTTCATCGCCGCCGTCTCGCGCGCGCGTCCCAAGGTCGCGGACTACCCCTTCACCACCCTGGTCCCGAACCTCGGGCTGGTGCGGGTCGACGTCGACCGCAGCTTCGTCATGGCCGACATCCCTGGGCTCATCCCCGGCGCGGCGCAGGGCGCGGGCCTCGGCATTCGATTCCTCAAGCACGTCGAGCGCACCCGGGTGCTGCTCCACCTCCTCACGATCGAGGGCGACGACTTCGACCTGGTCGGTCGTTACGACGCGCTGATGAACGAGGTCCGCACCTTTGACCCCGAGCTCGCCGAGCGCCCGCAGATCGTCGCGGTTTCGCAGGTCGACCTCCCCGACGCGCGCGCCGCCTGGGAGCTCGCCGCCCCCACCTTCGCCGCCCGCGGGATCACCCTGCACAAGGTCTCCGCCGTCAGCGGCGAGGGTGTGCAGGAGATCATCTACCGCCTCGACAAGATCCTTCGCGGCGCTGACGAAGACTGAGCCTCGCTCACCCGCAGATCCCTGACCGACAGGTAAGCCCGATGTTGCACGTCACCCCGTTGCAGCACCGGCTACCCCGCGCGCCGCACAGCGAGCAGATCCCCGAGAAGCACCCGTAGCCCGCGTTGCACGTGAGCCCGTTGCAGCACGACTGCCCGTTGGCCCCGCACACCCGACACACCCCCGCCTGACAGCCGTAGCCCGCGTTGCACGTGAGCCCGTTGCAGCACGACTGCCCGTTGGCCCCGCACACCCGACACACCCCCGCCTGACAGCCGTACCCGGCATTGCACGTGAGCCCATTGCAGCACGACTGCCCGTTGGCCCCGCACACCCGACAGACGCCGGCCTGACACCCGTAGCCCGCGTTGCAGGTGAGCCCGTTGCAGCACGACTGCCCGTTGGCCCCGCACACCCGACACACCCCCGCCTGACAGCCGTACCCCGACGTGCAGCCATCTCCCGGACAACACGTCTGGTTCGCGCCGCCGCAGGTGCGGCACACGCCCGCGAGGCAACCCGTGCCGGCGTTGCAGGTGGTGCCGTTGCAGCACGACTGATTGAGCCCGCCGCAGGTGCGGCACACGCCCGAGACGCATCCGTAGGGCGACACACAGGTCGCGCCGCCGGTGCAGCACGACTGGTTGAGGTTGCCGCAGGTGAACGCGCGGCAGAGTCCACCGGAGCACCGCAGGCCCGTGCCGCACACCGTCCCTCCGCAGCACGCGGCGTTGAGGGTGCCGCAGGTGACGGCGGTCACGCAGAGTCCACCCGAGCACGAGAGCCCCGAGGCGCAGGCCACGCCGCCGCAGCAGGTGGCGCCGAGGGTGCCGCACTGGACGGGCTCCGTGCAGGTCCCAGAAGCGCACTGAAGCCCTGCGCTGCAGGCGCTTCCACCGCAACAAGGCTGGGTCGCGAGGCCGCAGGCGCGGCACGCCCCCGCGGCGCAGGTGAGCCCCGCGTTGCAGGCGCTGCCCGAGCAGCATGGTTGATCCGACGCGCCGCACGGCGCAGTGACGCAGACCCCGCCCGTGCAGGTGAGGCCCGCGCCGCAGAGCGTGCCTGCGCAGCATGACGTGCCCGCTGTGCCGCACACCGCGGCCGCGCACACGCCGCCGGTGCACGCGAGCCCCGCGTTGCACGCCGTGCCGCTGCAGCAGGCCTCTCCCATGGCGCCGCACGACGTCGACGCCGAGCAGGTCCCCGCGGCGCAGGTGAGCCCCGACTCGCACACGGTCCCGCCGCAGCAGGGCAGACCGGCGCGGCCGCAGGCCGACATCGAGACGCAGCGGTCGGCCGTGCAGTTGAGGCCCGGGAAACACAGCGACCCCGGACAGCATGTCTGCTCCGCACCGCCGCAGGGCGAGGCCTCACACATCCCACCGACGCAGGTGAGGCCCGAGGTGCACGCGCTCCCGGCGCAGCATGCCTGTGACATGCGCCCGCAGTTGGCGCCGAGGTCGGTGACGGGAGAACCGACGTCCGTGACCGCGCCGCCGTCCCCCACGCCGGGGAAGCACCCGTCGCCGCGACAGGTGTTCCCCGCGACGCAGCGGCCGCCAGCGCAGCAGCGCTCGCCCACCTCGCCGCACGACGCGCAGAGCCCCGAGACGCAGGCGGTGTCGCCCATGCACACGTCGCCCGCGCAGCACGCGCCGCCCTCGACCCCGCAGGTCGCAGCGCCGACCTCGCACCGTCCCGAGGCGCAGCGCAGCCCCGCGCCGCAGACCGAGCTCGCGCAGCACGCGTCGCCCGCGGCACGACCGCACGCGCGGCAGGTGCCCACCACGCAGCGGTTGAGTCCCTCACAGCGAAAGCCGCAGCAGGTCTGCCCGGTGGCGCCGCAGCCCTCGCCGAGGTCTTCGGGGGCGGCGAGGTCCTGCGGAGGGCGGTCGGGCACCAACACGAGGTCGGCGCCCGTCGCGAGGTCGAGCCCCGACACCTCCACGGACGCGACATCGAACTCGACTGTGGTGATGTCCATCGGGCCCACCACCGACGCGTCGCGGTCATCGAGGGCGCCGGGGAGCACCGTGCCCCCTTCGCCGCACCCGAGCGCGAGCCACGCAGCGACGATGAACCGCCTCACGGGATGCATGGGAGCACGAGCCACGCCGCCCGATCAACCCGCGTCACGAGCAGTTGAAGCTCGCGGCCACGGAGCGAACGGCGCCCTCGTTGAGCTGCCGACACGCCGCGCCGTTGAAGCGGATCACCCGATAGCTCGTGTCGGTGAAGCTCCACCCTTCGGTGGCGCTCATCGGGACCACCCTCCCGTCGAACTGCACCACGGTGAGCGTCGGCCGGGCGGGGGCGGTGGAGAGCACGTACGTGCAGTTGGCGGTCGCGGCGGTGATGGCCCGCAGCGCCGACTCGAGCTGCGCGGTCGAGCCCGCCTCGTAGAACTGCGCGAGCCCGCTGCGCGCCCGCCCGCCCGCCTGCGCCATGAGGTTCAGCGAGGGGTAGAGCGTGAGGTCACCGCCAGGGATCCCGAGCACGAAGGTGTCGACGTTGTACACCGATCGCAGGCGGGCGATCTGGGCCACCACCTGCGGCACGCTGCCGCCGCAGTTGGGCGCGCCGTCGGTGGCGAGCACCACGAAGCGCCGGCGCGGCGAGGCCGTCGAGCGGAGGTAGAACTCCGCGGTCTGCAGCGCCTGGAACGTGGGCGTGAGGGCCGTGTTCGGGGGCGTGCGCACGGCGAGGTACGACGAGATCACCGAGGCCGCGGGCTGCACCACGGGCACCTGCGGCGCCGACGGCGTCGCGCAGCCGTCGGGGTCGGGGTAGATCACCAGGCCCATGTAGAGGGAGGTGTCGAGCGAGGGCAGCACCGCCCGGGTGGCGCTCACCAGGGCGTTCCAGCGGGTCACCCGGTCGGGCGTGAGCTGGTTCATCGACCCCGAGCGGTCGACCACGAAGAGCACGTCGACCGGCGTGGTGGTGAGCGTGAAGCGCTGGCCCCCCGCGGTGCACGGCCGACACTCCAACGTGCCGACGCAGCGGGGATCGGCGCAGTCGCTGCGGCCGTTGCAGTCGTTGTCCATTCGGTCAGCGCAGTTCTCGGTCGAGGGCAGGCGCTGCATCTCGCAGCTCCCCCAGGCCGACCCCTGCGTGAGCCCCTGCACGCACCGCTGCACGCCGACGCTGCACGCGCCGATGTTGGCCGTGCCCATGGGACCTTCATAACAGGGGCGGGTCTGCCCCTCCTGGCACTGGCACTCGTCGTCGCCGCGCCCGTCACAGTCGTTGTCGAAGCCGTCGCAGCGGTCTGGCGCGGGGAGCACCTCGCCCATGCACGGACCCCACTGCGCCTGCCCCTGCACGCCCGGCACGCAGGTCTGCATCCCGTCGCGGCAGAGCCCCACCATGCGCGTCGCGGGCGGGCCGCCGTAGCACCGCCGGGTCTCGCCCTGCTGGCAGATGCAGCCCTCGTCGATCTCGCCGTCGCAGTCGTTGTCGGCGGCGTCGCAGGCCTCCAGCGCGGGCGCGCCGCTGCCCATGCACGCGCTCCACTCGCCGAACTCCCCGGTGCCCTCGCAGGTCTGCGTGCCGCGGCTGCAAGGCCCCCGCCCCGCGGCGCTGGGCGCCCCCGCGAAGCACGACTGGGTGGTCCCCGGGAGGCAGGCGCAGTTTTCGTCCACCCGGCCGTCGAGGTCGTTGTCGAGGCCGTCGTCGCAGCGCTCGTCGCTCGGCCCGCTCGGGACCGTCCCCCCGTCGCCGACCGGCCCCACCGACCCGTCGCCCCTCACCACACTCCCGCCGCCGTCGCCTGTCACCGCCGGGCGCCCGCTGTCGATGCTCGCGCGGGGCACATCCACCGCACCCGAGATCCAGCCGCCGTCGCCCGTCGACTCCTCCAGCAGCGCAGGGTCCTCCGCGGCGCACCCGAGGGAGAACGTCGCCACCGTGACCCAACCACGCACCCGCGCGCTTCGCATGTCGGCGATTACACCACGAAGCGTGCCACGCGGGGGGCTCCGAACCGACGTCCCCGTCGGGCGGACAATCCTCCCGGGCAGCGCCGTGACCAGGTGGAGGGCGCCGTGTCCACCCCGGAGGTCCCTACCGATCGGTCAGCACGCGTTGGCCCGCGGGGTGCAGACGGACCTCCCATGGTCACAACGCGCACCACCGCAGCCCTCGCGCTGCTCTCGCTGGGCTGCGGCGCCGCCGACGACGCGCCGCTGATCGGCGTCGACACACGCTCTGACGAGATCGTTCGCCCGTCGGGCGAGGCCACGACGCACCCCTACGCCTGCACCGTTCGCATGGGCGCCGGGGGCGCGTGCTCGGGCGCGCTGGTGGCGCGCAACGTGGTGCTGACGGCCGCGCACTGCGTCTCGGGGGCCTCGACCTTCACGGTGCAGTGCCCGTACTCGGGCGACACCGCCTCCGCCACCGGCCGCGAGTCGGTGATGAGCCCGACCGGGCGGTTGTCCTTCGCCGGGGGATACATCCGCCCCGAGTCGGGCAGCGACGTCGCGCTGATCCGCCTCGACCGCGACGTGCGGGCCACGCGCTACGCCTCGGTGCGGCTCACCAACGTGGGCACGGGCACCCGCGCCTACGTCATCGGCCGGATCAACAACGGCAGCTTCACCAACCGCCTGTGGGTGTCGCCGGTGATCAACCTCATCTGGCGCTACGGCCCGGGCAATCCCCCCTACGCCCTGGGCGCCTCGACGGGGCTCACGCAGCCCGGCGACTCCGGCGGTCCGACCTTCGACGCGAACACCGACGAGATCATCGGCGTGGTGTCGGGGGGCTCATCGCGGTCGAGCATGTACGGCGTCGTCGGCGCCCACGCGCAGTGGTTCACCGACACGGTGACCCGCTGGTCGGGTGCTCCGCCCATCGGCGGCACCCCGCCGGCGCCGCCCACGGGGGATCCCCCCGCCGTGGAGGTGCTCTCGCCCTCCGACGGCGCGACGCTCGCCGGGGATCGCCGCATCGACCTCGGCGTGCGCGCTCGCACCGCCACGGGCATCTCCGCCGTTCGGGTCGAGTGGATCAACGGGTCACAGAGCTTCACCTTCGACTGCCCGGGCAGCGGCGAGTCGTTCTCGTGCGCGCTCAGCGGCGACACCGCGAGCTACAGCGTGCTGGTGAGCACCGGCACCCGGCGCTACCGCGCGTCGGTGACCGATCGGTCAGGACGCACCACGTGGACCCCCTGGCGCACCCTGACCCTCACCGCCGGGAGCGCGCCGACGACCCCGGGAGGTCCGCCCCCGACGCCCCCGATGCCGCCGACACCCGGCGCCGGACCGACCGTCTCGGAGATCACCCCGAACCACGGCACCATTCTGGTGGGCAACCGCTGGACCCACCTCGAGGCCCGGGTCACCCCCGGCACCTCCGGCGTCGCCGTGAGCGCCGTGGAGCTCCGCTGGTCCCTCAATGATCAGCGCTTCCCGTGCCCTGGCCGCAGCGGTGTCTACTACTGCAACGTCGACGGCGACCGCTACCGCTGG
>JBILLI010000284.1:0-9049 GCA_044376155.1 Polyangiales bacterium | reverse complement strand
CTGCGCGAGCAGGTCGCAGCGCTCGCGCGCGTCGTCGCGACGGGCCTCGGCGCGGGCGTCGTCGTCGAACGCGTCGAGCAGCGCCCGGGCGACCCGCTCGGCGTCGCGGCTCGCGGCGAGCACCGCGGGGTTCACCCCGGGCACCTTGCGAGACTTCAAGCTCAGCTCCAGCAGGGCCTGCGCCTCGTCGGCGTACCCGATCTGCTGCAGGCGCGCGGGGGCGTACTTCGAGAGCTTGCGAAAGGGGTTCAGCCGCGGCTGCCCGGCCGTGATCAGCGCGGCCGCGAGGGCGGCCACGGCGGCGTCCTGGTCGTGGTCGGCCTCGGCGAGGGCGCGCTTCGTCGCGGCGAGCTTCGCCTCGGCGGCGTCGAGGGCATCTTCGGCGCGGCGCAGCGTCGCGTGCGATTTGCGAAAGAGGGTGAGCTTCGTGCCGAGGCGCTTCGTGTCGAGCGCGCTCGCGGCGTGCAGCACGGCGTCGCCCAGGTCACGGCGCGCGACGAGACTCTCTGCAGGCGTGGCGGGCATCGCGGGTAGAACCCCTCCTCGCGCGCATTCAAGCGCACTGAACGCGGCCCTCACAAGCGCTTTCGCACATGGCGCTACGGCGCGCCGGCAAAGGTCACGCGCCCCCAGCGGGACGCGCGGTGAAAGTTCCCCTCGCCCAGGATCGGCGACCACGCGAGGCTGTCGCGCTGCCCGTCGCGAAAGCTGTAGAGGTTCACGCGCCAGACCTCCCCGGGGCGCGGCGGGATCATCGCCCGGGTGCTCGCGAGGTCCACCCAGGGGATCGCGAACTCCACCAGCATCCCGCCCGACTCGATGCGCACGGCGCGCTCGATGCGGGGGTTCCACGCCTGGTGGCCGAAGGTCATCGCGCCGTCGGGGCCGCGGGTGACGGGGCGGTTGTAGTCGTCGAAGCGGGTGGCCCACAGCGCGCCGCTGGCGCCCACCTGGACCTCGTAGTAGCTCCGGTTGTCGCCCGGGTCTCCCGGCTGGATCATCAGCTCGACGCCGGTCTCGCGCTCCCACACGTGGGGGTCGACGTCATCGCGCGAGAACGCGCGCTGGGGCGACGGGTCGAAGACCCGCACGGCGACGAAGAGTCGTGTGTCGCTCCAGCACATCCAGGCGTCGGCGTTGACGTGGGAGTCTTCGACGAACTCCCCGGTGCCCGGGTGCACGAACCCGCGGATGCGCCCGCCCTGCCACGCGGGCTCGCGCAGCATCAACCCGTCGATGGTGATGGCGCGGTCATCGACGTGCGGCGCGCGCGCCGTGGGGATCGCCCGGTCGGCGCGGCTCACCCGCTCCACGGGGGGCGCGCGGCGGCACGCGCCGGCGAGGACCAGCAGCGCGAGGAGCGGTCTCACAGCACCAGCTTGTACCCGTGGCCGTACACCGTGAGGATGTGCTGCGGGCGCTCGGGGTTGGGCTCGATCTTGCGGCGCAGGCGCACGATGAAGTTGTCGGCGGCGCGGGGGTTGATGGCCTGCGCGGCCCACACCCGGGTGAGGAGCTCGTCGCGCGCGATGGCCTCACCCGCGCGCTCCAGGAGCACCCGCAGGAGCTCGACCTCGTGGGAGGTGAGGGGCTCCTCGCGGCCGTCGACCACGAGGGAGTGCGCCGCGAGGTTCACCTGCGCCTTGCCGATGGTGACCACGGCCTGGGTCTTGTCCGAGCGCTCCCCGCGGCGCAGCGCGGCGCGCACGCGGGCCACGAGCTCGCCGAGGCTGAAGGGCTTGGTGACGTAGTCATCGGCGCCGGCGTCGAGGCCGCGGATCTTGTCGGCGTCTTGCCCCCGCGCGGAGAGCATCAAGATGGGCACGGTGCGCGACCACCGCCGGAGCTGCGCGCACACCTCGAAGCCGTTGGTGTCGGGGAGCATCAGGTCGAGCAGCACCAGGTCGGGGCGCTCGGCGCGGGCGAGCTCCACGCCCTGCTTGCCGTTGCTCGCCGCGACGGCGCGGTAGCCCTCGAAGGAGAGCGCGTCGACGAGGCCCATGACCATCGCGGGCTCGTCTTCGATGATGAGGATGGTCCGCGCGGCGCTCATGGGTCCTGGGGGATGGGGGCGCAGGAGAAGTACGGGGGCTTGTGCTCGACGTAGGCCATCCACATCGCGTCGAGGATGGACCAGAGCACGTCGAGCTTGAACTGCAGGATCTCCAACGCCCGCTGCTGCTTCGCGCGGGTGTCGAAGAGCTTGAGGGTGAGCGTCATGCCGTGCTCCACGTCGCGCCCGGCCTGCGACACGCGCTTCTGAAAATACGCGAGGCCGTCGGGGGCGATCCACGGGTAGCGCGTGGGCCAGCCCGCGAGGCGCTGCTTGTGGATGGTGGGGGCGAAGAGCTCGGTGAGCGACGACGCCACGGCCTCTTCCCATTGCGCGCCGCGGGCGAAGTTCACGTAGGCGTCGACCGCGAAGCGCGCGCCGGGCAGCACGTGGCGCAGGGAGGTGAGGTCGTCTCGCGTGAGCCCCGTGGCCTCGCCGAGGCGGACCCACGCCTCGATGCCGCCGGGGTCGTCGCCCTCGCCGTCGTGGTCCAGCACCCGCTGGACCCACGCGCGCCGCACCTCGCGGTGGGGGCAGTTGGACAGGATCGCGGCGTCTTTTCGCGGGATGCTGATCTGGTAGTAGAAGCGGTTGAGCACCCACCCCTGGATCTGCGCGCGGTCGAGGGACCCTTCGGCCATGCGCAGGTGGTACGGGTGATGGATGTGGTAGCGGACCTCCATCGCCCGCAGCCGCCGCTCGAACTCGTCCGGGGACCACGGGGGTCGGTCGTCGCCTCGCATCGCGCGGCACTGTAGTCCGTGCGACGCGGGGCGCAACGGGGGGATCAGAACGCGGCGGTGGGGAGCGCGCTCGAGAACAGCGCGAGGTGCAGCCGACGGGGCAGCGCGGCGATGGAGGTGCCGATGGTGCTCGTGGCGGTGAGGGTCGTGCGGAGTTGGGGCGCGCCCATGCGCACGCCCACCCAGACCTGAATGTTCGCGGCGGTCGACGCGATGGGGTTGCCCACGGCGAAGTCGCAGAGCCCGTCGCGGTTGGTGTCGCCGAGGCCCGCGACGCGGGTGATCTGCCCGCCCGCGCCGGGGATCTGGAAGGTGATGGGAGAGCTCAGGGTGATCCCCGAGGCGCCGCCGCGGAAGATGTACCCGGTGCCGTTGCCCGCGGTGCCGATGAAGGGCGCGCCCACGAGCACGTCGTTGTAGCCGTCGCCGTCGACGTCGCCGAGGCCGTCGACGATGAGCCCGAAGTTCAGCGCGCCCATGCCGTTGAGCACGGCGTTGGGGCCCGTGGAGAGCCCCGAGGCGCCGCCGTGGTAGATGAACGCCACGCCGCTCGAGAACGCGCCGACGACCACGTCGGGGTACCCGTCGGCGTTCACATCACCCGCGGGCGAGAGGCTGCGGCCGAAGCCCGACGCGCCGCTGGGCGCGCTGAGCACGATGGGGGTCGCGACGGGGCCCATGGCGCTGCCCATGTAGAGGTACGCGAGGTTGGGGCCGTCGGTGCCCACCATCACGTCGCCGAAGCCGTCGCCGTTCACGTCGCCCACGCCAGAGACCGCGGTGCCGAAGTTCGCGGCGCCCATGGAGGGCGTGAGCGAGACCGCGCGGAGCGAGCTCAGCCCGCTGGCGCTGCCGAAGAAGACGAACGCGCGGTTGCTCATCGCCGCGCCCACGACGACGTCGCCGTAGCCGTCGCCGTTCACGTCGCCCGCGGCGTCGACCGAGGTGCCGAAGCCCACCACACCGCTCTGGGTGAGCGAGGTGTTGGGCGAGGTGGCGATGCCGTTGATGTCGCCGTGAAAGATCTGCACCTGGTTGCCCGCCGAGGCGGCCACGGCGCTGTCGCCGAAGCCGTCGCCGTTCACGTCGCCGAGGGAGGCCACGGCGTTGCCGGCGCCCGAGGTGCCGAGCGCGACGGTGGTGTTCGTGGTGGTGAAGGGCGTGGCGCCCGCGGTGGTGGCGATGGAACGCCAGAAGCGGGCCTGCGGCGGGGGTGACCCGGTGCCCGGTGCGCCCGAGAGCAGGTCGGCGGAGCCGTCGGCGTTGGCGTCGAGGAAGCTGCCCCAGCTCGCGCTGGCGGTGGGCGAGCCGGCCGCGACGATCATGAACTCCTGCGACACGCCGAGGCCCGTGACGATGGCGCCGCCCATGCGACCGCGAGAGCGCCAGTAGTAGATCCCCGGGGTGAGCTCGGTGGTGGCCTGGCCGGTGCGGCCGTTGACGGTGAAGCTCGTGGCGACGGCGGTGCACGCGCGGTCGGCGCAGATGTCGATGGTGGCGCCGTCTTGCCCCGCCGGCAGCGCGATGCGGAAGGTGGGCCGCCGCGAGGTCACGAAGGAGAAGGGCGCGGGCGACACCGCCCGGGGCGCCGCGCGCACGCAGATGCCCGCGTTGAGCTCGAAGCCGTCGTTGCAGGTGATCTCGCAGGTGCCCGCGACGCACTGCGCGGTGGAGTTCGAGATCGGGTTGCAGACCCGCCCGCACATGCCGCAGTTCGCGTTGCTGGAGTTGAGGTTGACCTCGCACCCGTTGGTCGCGCTCATGTCGCAGTCGCCCGAGCCGGGCATGCACGCGAGGCCGCAGCGGCCCATGGTGCAGGTCGCGCTCGCGCCCATGGCGCTGGGGCACACGGTGCCGCAGGCGCCGCAGTTGCGCACGTCGCTGGCGGTGTTCGACTCGCAGCCGTTGAGGCCGTTGCCGTCGCAGTTGCCGAAGCCGGTGTTGCAGGCGATGCCGCAGACGCTGCCCGCGCAGGTGGCGGTGGCGTTGGCGGCGGCGGCGCAGCGAAAGCCGCACATGCCGCAGTTGGTGGGGTTCGCGGCGAGCTCGGCCTCGCAGCCGTTGGTGAAGTTGCCGTCGCAGTTGCCGAAGCCCGGGTTGCAGGTGAACGCGCAGGCGCTGTTGGTGCACGTGCCCGTGGCGTTGGCGCGGCCCGAGCAGCTCGTGCCGCAGGCGCCGCAGTTCATCGCGTCGGTGCGCAGGTCGGTCTCGCAGCCGTTGGTGCCCATGCGGTCGCAGTCGCCTGAGCCCGGGGTGCACGTGAGCGTGCAGACGCCGTTGACGCAGCTCGGGGTGCTCCCGGTGGGGGCCGTGCACACGGTGCCGCAGGCGCCGCAGTTCATCACGTTGGTGCGGGTGGGCGTCTCGCAGCCGTTGGCGGCGTTGCTGTCGCAGTTGGCGAAGCCCGCGTTGCACACGAGCGAGCAGGTGCCCATGGCGCACCCCGACTGCCCGTTGGCGACCGCGCCGGTGGGGCACACGGTGCCGCAGGCGCCGCAGTTGCGGCTGTCGGTGTCGGTGTTGACGCAGGTGCCGCTGCAGCGCGCGGAGAGGGGCGCCATGCAGCCGCTGAGGCATGCGTAGCCCGTGGGCGAGCCCGGAGACATCCCGCAGAGGGGGGTGGGCTCGGTGCAGCCCGTGACGCAGCTCCCGCAGCGGAACGAGGTGGTGACGGCGGTCTCGCAGCCCGTGCTGGGGTTGCCGGTGCAGTTGAGGCGGCCGTCCATGCACGCGCTGCGGAGGTTGCACACCCCGCGCTCGCAGGTGACGCGGGAGCCGTCGACGCCGGGCAGGGCGGTGCAGTCGTTGCCGCAGCGGCCGCAGTTGCGGGTGTCGGTCTCGGTGTCGACGCAGACCGTGCCGCAGACGATGCGGCACACGTCCGCGCGGGGGCCGGTGTCGACCGCGGGGACGTCGACCGGGACGCCGGCCTCGCCCGAGCCCGTGTCGAGGGGCGCGGTCACGTCGGTGCCGACGCCGGTGTCGACCGTGCCCGCGTCGAGGGGTGGGATGTCGAAGGTGAGCACCTCGGGCTGCGAGGTGATGTCCTCCTTCACGACGACGTCGTCGGGCAGCACGCCGGTGTCGAAGTCGTCGAAAATAATGGGCTGATTGCCCGCGGCGCATCCCAGCGCGGCGAGGGACAGCAAGGAAAGTACACGCACGGGTCTCACGCGGCAGCCTCCATCGCGGCGGAGTATAGCGGCAAGTGTGCCCCCGGGCGCCATTCGTGCGCGGGAGGTGTTCAGCGCGCCATGAGCCAGGCCCGCCCGTGGGGCGATACCGCGGAGAAACCGCGACGGCGCAAGGCCTCGACGCAGCGGGCGCCTTCTCCGGGGCGCAGGCGTCCGTCGCAGATTGCGTAGACCCGGCCCGCGGAGGGCGCGGGGGTGAGGTCGAGGGAGGCGAGGGTGACCGCGAGGCGCTCGCGGGGATCGGCGCGCAGGGGGACGTCGCGTCGGAGGTTCACCCACCCGGGGTGCGACGCGTTCATCACCCAGAGCGCGGCGACGTCGGGGCGGGCGCGGGCCGCGCGGGTGGCACGGGCGATGTCTCCCTGCGCGATCCCGAGGTGCCACCACACCCCGGTCACCAGGAGCCCCTGCGCCACCGTGAGACCGAGGGCGACGCGGGTGTGCCGCGAGGTCTCGCCCGCCGCGCACGCGGTCGCGGCCACGAGCAGCGGGAGGGCGGTGAGAAAGAACCGCGGCTCTTTGTGGGCCACGGCGCTCATCGCGAGGAGGTACACCCCCGCGGGCGCGAGGGTCGAGAGGGCGCGGCGGAGGGATCCGAAGCCCTTGAGCCCCAAGCACATCGGCCACGGCGCGAAGGCGAGGAGGCACGCGAGGTAGAACCACCACGGGCGGGCGCCGTAGTCGATGCGCGCGCGGTCCTGCACGAGGTTGTAGGCCGCGTAGGCGCGCACCGAGGCGAAGGGGGCGCCCCAGGCGCGGTGATCGAGCGCGGCGAGGGCGCCCAGCGGGATCGCGAGTCCCAGGGCGAAGCGCGGGAGCGCGCGGGGCGACGCGAGGCCCACGGCGGCGGCGAAGATCCCCGCGGGGTAGCGCAGCACGAACGCGAGGCCCGCGAGGGCGCCGGTGGTCACAGCCGCGTCGCGGTCGCGGGCGCGCAGGGAGAGCATCACCGCGGCGATGGAGAGGGTCTCGCCGAGCGGGCGCGCGGCGAGGGCGGCCCAGGGGAGCGAGAGGGCGAGGGTGATGCCCGCGAAGCGCGCGAGGTCGTCGCGCGACGTGCGGTGGCGCACGTGGTCCATGACCGCGCGGAGGGTGAGCAGCGAGAGCAGCGCCATGGCCCCGTGCCGCACGAGGAACAGCGCCCACGGCCCGTCGAGGCCCACGGCGCGCGCGGCGCGAAAGAGCCCCGAGAGGGCGCCCGGCGCGAGGGTGTTGCGCATCCCGCGGTGCCACTCGTGGGTCACGGTGCCGTAGCCCCACACCATGCGGTGCGCGGGCTCGGCGTACTGGTGCACCTCGTCGTGGTGCAGCCGCCCGTCGAGCGCCGCGAGGGAGGCCCCCTGCGCGAGCAGCGCGAGGGCGTACACGGGCGCGCGCGGAGACACTACGGGAGCGCGGTGGGCGCGGCGTCGCGGGGGATGCGCCACGCGCGGTCGACGGCGAGGGTGTGCTGGCTCGTTCGCCCGTCGGGCCAGCGCACGGTGACGGCGACGTCTCCGCCCTGCGCGCCGAGGCCGACGTGCTGCAGGCCCGGGTCCTGGGTGCCCCAGGTGGCGCCGCCGCCGCTGACCTCGCGGAGCTGCGTGGCGCCCGCGGCGTCGCGCACGGTGATCCGCGCGCCGAGGGCGGCGGTGTTGCCGGTGGGCTGCGTGAGGCGCAGGGCGATCCAGTGGTTCGCGTTGCGGATCCCGTTGCGGTGCAGGGTCCACGCGCCGTTGGGGGCGGTGAGGAGATCGAGGCGCCCGTCGCGGTCGACGTCGAGCCAGAGGGCGCGGCCGTTGTTCTCGGTCTGCGTGCCCGAGGGCCAGGTCACGTCGGTGAAGCGATGGTCGGCCTCCTGGCGGTAGAGCCGGGAGTACTCGTAGGGGTAGGTGCAGGCGACGTAGAGGTCGAGGTCGCCGTCGTTGTCGTAGTCGCCCCACGCGCTGGAGATCTCGCCCTCGGTGAAGATCACGCCCGCGTCGACCGCGACGTCGGTGAAGCGGTAGTCGGGCGCGCCGGTGTTGCGCAGCAGCCGCGAGTGGTCGGTGTTCACCCCGGACTGGTCGTAGCGGGGATGGGCGATGTTGGTCTCGTACGCGTCGAGGTCGCCGTCGTTGTCGTAGTCGGCGAGGGCGACGCCGAAGGAGGTGCCCGCGCTGCCGACCTCGTCCCCGTGGGCGCCGACCATGCGGGCGACGTTGGTGAGCTGGCAGCGGCCGTCGTTGCGCCAGAGGTCGTTGGGGTTGCCGCCGTAGTTGGCGACGAAGAGGTCGAGGTCGCCGTCGTTGTCCCAGTCGCCCCAGGACATCCCGTAGGTCGGCCGCCCGTCGCTGCGCGCGGGGAGCCCCTGGAGCTGCGAGACGTCTTGAAAGCGCCCCGAACCGAGGCCCCGGAGCAGGAAGTCGGGCGCGGGGTTGCGCGGGTATTGCCGCAGCCACTGGCCCACGGCGAGGTCGAGCACGCCGTCGTTGTCGCAGTCCGCGACGCTGCCCGCGGCGGTGGGGCCGACGGGCTCCATGGGTTCGTCGCGGAGGGTGAAGCGCTCGCCCTCGCGCATCCACACCCGGGACTGCGACGCGGGGGTGAAGGGCCCGACGCCGTCGCGGTAGACCCCGGCGTAGACGTCCGCGTCGCCGTCGCCGTCGAAGTCTCCCCAGAGGGCCATGCGCCCCCGCGCGTCGGTGAGCCCGAGGCTCGCGGTGACGTCGTCGAACACGCCCGCGCGGCGTTGCCACACCTGGAGGGCGTCGGTGGAGGTCATCCCCTCGGAGGTCGTTCGTGTGCCCACGAGTTCGTCGCGGCCGTCGCCGTCGAGGTCCACGGCGCTGATCTGGTTCGTGGTCCCGCGCAGGCCCGAGGCGGCGGTGTCGTCGGTGAACCAGGGCGCCCCCTGGCGCGGGCAGATGGACTCTCCCCGGGCCTCGACGGCGTACTCCAGGGCCACGCCGCCGGCGCCCGAGAGCTGCACCCAGCGAAAGGTCGCCGCGTCGCCGCCCATGGCCGCGAGCTGGTCGATCTGCCACTCGCTGTGCACGTACGAGCGGGTGCTGCCCCCGCGGGACGCGGCCACGGCGAGG
>JBILLI010000282.1:0-9056 GCA_044376155.1 Polyangiales bacterium | reverse complement strand
GTCGATGTGGAGCTGCACCTCCAGCGCGAGCCATCGCCCCGTGTCGGGGTCGATCAACAGCGCATCGGGGCGAAGTTCCATCGCGTTCACGAGGTGCACCGCCGCGTCCACCACCACGAAGCGCGCGCGCAGACCCATCCGACGGAGCACGCGCAGCAACACGTCCAGACGGCGCGGGTCGTCGGTCAGCAGCGCGACCATCCATTCGTGCGCGGGGCTCGGCATGTGCACCCCCACTGCGGCGCACGTGCCAGAAATGCCGGCCCTGAAATCACAGGAGATTTTCGTTGCAGGGTGGCGAAAACGGGGTGGCGAGGGGTGGCGAAGGGGTGGCGACGTCGCCACCCCCCACGACGTGGTGGAAGAACGCGCGGGCTGCGGCCGACCGGGACGCGCTGGCAGCGGCGCGGTGGAGGGGCGCGAGGGCCGCGGCCGCACGGAGCGCGTGAGAGCGATGTGGTGGAGGGACGCGCGGAACGCGGCCGCGAGGAGCGCGTGCAGAGAGGCGCGGTGGAGGGGCGCGAGGGCAGCGGCCGCACGGAGCGCGTGAGAGCGATGTGGTGGAGGGACGCGCGGACGGCGGCCGAGAGGTGCGCGGGGGAGCGGCGTGGTGGAAGAACGCGCGGGCGGCGGCCGCGTGGAGCGCGTGAGAGCGACGTCGTGGAAGAACGCGATGGACGCGGCCACACGGAGCGCGCGGTGGTAAGGGCGCGAGGGTCAGCGTCCGAGGCGCGCGCGGATGCGGGCTTGCGCGTCGGCCGGGAGGGTCGCGAGGTACTCCGCGGGGAGCGCGCGGAGGGCCGCGTCGGGGAGGGCCAGCACACGGTCGGACTCGCTCACCGCACGCGCGATCTCCTCGGGCGCGAGCCCGGCGAGTCGTTGCTCGGGCGCGAGCCCGGCGAGCCGTTGCTCGGGCGCGAGCCCGGCGAGCCGCTGCTCGGGGGGAACCGCCGCGAGGACCTGCTCGGGCTCAAGGCCCGCGAGTCGTTGCTCGAGCGGAATGACGGCGAGGAGGTCCATGAGGGCTTGACTGGCGGTCTCTCCGACGAGGGATGTGTCCTTCATGATGGCCTTCCAGCGTGGGTCCTGGCTGAGTTGCGTGATGCCCTGGAGAAGACGGTAGTACACGTCCCGCTCGGTGTCATCGAAGCCCCTGGGGTGCTCGGGCGCCGTGAGGCACGCCGGGGAGATCGCGTAGAGCAGGTGCTCGCCCGGGGTGGACCACGCCACGCTCGTCTCCACCACCCGTAGCGCGAAGCCCTGCAGGTGACCGACGTGCACGCCGCGCACCTCGGTCTGGACGAGCGCGCCGCCGAGCGCCGTGAGCTGCGCGCGAAACCGCGGCGTGAGGGTTGGTGCTACCACGCGCAACGACATCACCACGGGGCTGCGCAGGTCCTGGAGCGCCATGTATTGGTAGGCGTAGGAGAGCACCTGCAACGCGTCGGTACGCTCGAGTTCGTCGGTCGCGCCCTTGAAGTGCAGCAGGTTGTGGTCGTGAAGATCGTCGAGCACGCTGCGCAGGTGCGAAGGCTGCCAGTGCGGCTCGGCCGCGCGGCGCACGATCACCGCATCGATGCGCCGCGGCTCGCGGGTGAGCGTGTACTCCGACAGCACGTCCCAGAGATCGCGCGGCAGCAGGCGCTCCAACAGCAGGATCAGCAGCGGGTGCCACGCCGTGCGCAGGTGCAGCGGGTCGTCGACGTCGGTCGCGGGGCGGGGCGGCATGCGCAGCCCCAGCGCACGTGCGATGCCACGACACCCGGTCTTGAAATCACTGGGGATTTGTTTCGCGGGGTGGCGAAAACGGGGTGGCGAGGGGTGGCGAAGGGGTGGCGACGTCGCCACCCCCCACGACGTGGTGGAAGAACGCGCGGGCTGCGGCCGACCGGGGCGCGCTGGGAGCGGCGCGGTGGAAGGGCGCGAGGGCCGCGGCCGCGATGAACGCGAGGGAGCGGCGTGGTGCAAGGACCCGGTGGACGCGGCCGCAGGGAGCGCGCGGTGAGCGATGTGGCGGAAGGACGCGGTGGACGCGGCCGCATGGAGCGCACGGCGCGAGGTGGTGGAAGGACGCCGGGCTCGCGGCCGCATGGAGCGCGTGGACTGCGACGTGGTGGAAGAACGCGAGTGCAGCGGCCACGCGGAGCGCGAGAGAGCGGCGTGGTGGAAGGACGCGCGGGTTGCGGCCGTGAGGAGCGCGTGGCGTGAGGGGCGCGGTGGAAGGACGCGCGGGTTGCGGCCGTGAGGAGCGCGTGGCGTGAGGGGCGCGGCGGCGCACGTTCGCATCGCCGCGATGACACCCCTGACGCTACCACCGCCACGCTGGCGATGCGCGCTTGACGCGCGGGGCGCGCCGACGACCTGTGTTGCGGGATCAACCAGAGCGATCGCTACGCGCGCGGCGCCGATGCGCAGATGAGCTTTCGCGGGGCGGCGATCCCGTTCTGGCTGCTGCACGTCGCGGCGCTCGGGGTCTTCTTCGTGCCCTCTCGCTGGAGCAACGTAGGGTCTTCCTCGCGGTGTACTGCCTCGGCACCCTCGGCGTCCCGGCCGCGTGAGCACGGGACGTACCTCGGCGACCGGACCTTGAAGTGGCTCCTCGACGTCGAGTCGAGCGCCCCGTGAGGGAGCGGGACAGGATCTCAGGGGCAGGCGTCGACCCAGGTCGCGCGCTCGCCCGGCACACCGACGACCGGCAGCTCTCCGTTGGCGAAGTCGCTCCCGGGCAGCGCGACCGTGACCCGTGCCTCGCCGCGACGCTGCGCGGCCGCCGTGCACCACCCCGCCGCCGAGACACGTCCGAAGACCACGCCGCGCTCGTCGGTCACATCGGTCTCGGCCGCAACCACCACGAACCCCAGGCGTTCGTCCGCATGCCGCGCGCGACCTCGACGCGCGACCGTTGGGATCTCACCGCGACGCACCCAGGGCGGCACTTCGCGCGCCCACGCGACGTCCTGTTCGCGCACCCACCCTCCGACGTGCAGCGACTGGCTCACGTGGCGCGTCGTGCGCACGCGGAGCCACCCGGGGCGCTGATCCTCGTCGACGAGGACCACGTCGCGCGTGGCGACGAGCTCGATGGAGGGCGCGTCCGTCGCGGGCGTCGCGTACACCCGCAGCGCGCGGCCGCGGGGGTGGTAACCGCCCTGCGCCGGGTCGTTTCCCGGCGGCGGGACCGTGAGCGACGCGCACCCCCGCGAGACGCCCTGCGCGCCTCGTCGCTCGCTGCACAACACGCGCATCGGTGGCATGGCGCGCGAGGTGTACGCGACGTCGGGATCGTACGGAGGCGCCATCGATGCTCCCGCGGGCTGTGCGTAGGCCGTCGCGAGCGCGCGACACGGGAGGCTCACGCCCCGCACCGAGAGTTCGTCGCCGTCCGAGAGCTCGCCCGCGACGGCGTCACCGCGCGCCGACGCGACGCGCACCCTGACCCCGCGGGTCGCTGCGAGGACCGCGCCCGAGGCACCCTCGTCCCCGACGTAGAGCGCGACGTCGCCCACGGGGACGGTCACGCGAAACACGAGCGGCGCGAGCCCTTCGATGACGGCCTCGGCGCCCGCGAGCGTGACCCGCGCGGGCTGCTCGATGGAGGTCCCGCCCGCGAGCGTGAAGCGCGCGCGACCTTCGAGCGCACACTGCCCCGCGGCGAGGCGCGGCGTGAGCGTGAGCGCGAGCGCGACGCCTACTCCTCCGACGGCTCGCAGTCCCCTTGCGGTGCTCATGAACGTGGACCCTTCCACGAACCCGCGAGGAAAGTCACGCCCGGGCACCTCGCGAGCGGCGCCCGCGCGTCAGGCGCGGCACAAGCATGACTCCCCATGCGGCGGAGGGATGCCCCGCATCCTGGTGAATTCCGTCCTCGCTTCAACGACGGCTCGTGCCGAGACGACGTGGCGGAGCGCCTGGCGACGGTGGCGACGCTGTGCGCGACGTGCCGCCACCTCGGCGTGGACCCCTGGAGCTACCTGCGAGACGTCGTTCAGGCCATCGCCGACGGCGTCCCGAGCAAGGTCATCGTCGAGAACCTCACGCCCTGGGCGTGGGCCGAGAACGACGCCCAGAGGGCGAACGCTCAAAAGGTCGCTGCGGTCGGCTGAGGCAGGATCCACGGCGGCGAACATGCGCCCGCCGCGCGCTGCTCACCACCCGTGCTTCGCCGGGGGTTTACGAAGGACGCGGTGAACGCGGCCGCAGGGAGCGCGCGGTGGTGGGAGGGCAGCGGGTGTCTTCACTCCTTCGGGAGCGGGAGCACCTGGCCCGTCACGGCGCCGCCGTCGATGACGAACTCGCTCCCGGTCGAGAAGCTCGCCTCGACGACCATGAAGTACACCATCCGCGCGACCTCCTCAGCCTCGCCGAAGCGCGGGAGGGGCTGCGCGCTCGCGATGGACTCCGGGAGGCCCGCGGTCATCGGCGTGCGAATGGGTCCCGGGTGGAGCGAGAGCACGCGAACGCCGAAGGGGGCGAGGTCGAGCGCCGCGGCCTTGGTCAGACCGCGCACGGCCCACTTGCTGGCGACGTAGGCCGCGAGGCCGCCGTAGCCCTGGAGGCCCGCGGTGGACGAGTTGTTCACGATCACCCCGCCCGCGCGCTTCATCGCCTGCGCGGCGACGTGCATCCCGAGGAAGACGCCGCGGAGGTTGATGTCGAGCACGCGCTGGAACGCCGCGGGGGAACACTCCAGGATCCCGCCGAAGTCCACCACCCCGGCGTTGTTGAAGAGCGCGTCGAGCGGCCCGAGGGTGCGCTCGGTCTCGGCGACGACCTCGCGCCACGCGCCCTCGTCGGTCACGTCGAGGTGGGCGTAACGAACACCGTCTCCCAGGGACTTCGCGAGGGCGGCGCCCTCGTCGTCGATGACGTCGGTGATCATCACCCGCGCGCCGCGCGCGGCGAAGTACCGCGCCGTGGCGGCGCCGATGCCCCGGGCGCCGCCGGTGATCAGAAGGGTGAGGCTGCGATCGCTGGTCGTGCTCATGGTGTTCTCCCGCGAAGGGGTCCGCGACGGTCTCGCTGCCGGTAGCAGCGATCGTGCCTCGCGCAGTCTTCGCCGCGGTCACGCGAGCCCAGCGCGGGTTGGCGCAATCGGTTCCGCCCCGTTCGCGAACGCGGTGCGGCGCCGCAGGCGCGCTCCACGCGCCCCTGGGACGACCGCAAACCCGCGCGATCTCCCTGCGCTGCAGCGGGTTGAGTCAGGTCACGGCGTCAGCCTGGGCTCAGCGGGTGAGGTTCAGGGTCATGGGGGCGCACCACGCCGTGGCCTGGTCCAGCTCGGTGCCCGCGCGCCCGGAAACCCGGTGCAGGGCCATGTTCTCGGGGCAGAGGTGGTCGAAGGGCGAGCCGCCGCCGCCGCCCTGAAAATTCGAGGCGCCGGTGATCGCGCCGCGCACGGCGACCCACGCCGTCCCGCGCTGCACCACGTCCCAGCGGTAGCACTCCACGCGGACCTGATCGACGCGCGCGCCGCTGCGCCCCTGCACGCGCATCACCACGCTGTTCGACGGGCAGTCGAAGCGAAAGGGGTCGCCGCCGCTGGTTCCCACGGGGCCCACGGTGGTCGCGCCCTGAAAGCCCACGCTGTAGCGATACGGGCTCGCCGCGCGGTCGGTGCGCAGCGCGGGGACGCTGCAGACGACGCCGAAGCTGTCGATGCGGCTCCCCGAGCGCCCGAGTATGCCGGTGACGAACTGCCCCGAGGGGCACGGCTGGTTGAACGCGCTCCCGCCGCCGCCGCCCCACGTCGGGCTCGCGGTGCCGGGGAAGGTCTGCGCGTCGAGCTGCTGGGGGCATCCGTTGTCGGCGGTGCCGTCGCAGTCGCTGTCGGCCCCGTCGCACACCTCCGCGCGGCGCATGCCGCACGCGCCGCAGTGGTTCGGGTCCCGCGCGAGGTTCGCCTCGCAGCCGTTGTCGGGGTTGCCGTCGCAGTCGCCGAAGCCGGTCGAGCAGGTGGCGTCGCAGCGACCGGCGCGGCAGCCCGGGGCGCTCGTGTTGGGGCGCGTGGGGCAGGCGTTGCCGCAGAGCCCGCAGTGCGCCGCGCTCACGCGCAGGTCGACCTCGCAGCCGTTGCTCGCGTCGCCGTCGCAGTCGGCGAAGCCCGCGGTGCAGGCGAAGCCGCAGCGGCCGGCGGTGCAGGTCGCGGCGCTCGCGTTGGCGGGGGTCGAACAGGCGGATCCGCACGCGCCGCAGCTCGCGGTGTCGCGCTGGAGGTCCACCTCGCAGCCGTCGTCACCGCGGCGGTTGCAGTCGCCGAAGCCCGTGGCGCACATGCCGACGCCGCACACGCCGTTGAGGCACGCGGGGGTGGCGTTGGCCGCACGACACACGGTCCCGCACGCGCCGCAGTGGACCGCGCTCGACGCTGGATCGACGCACGCTCCGGTGCAGCACGTCTGCCCCGCGGGGCAGGGCTGCGCGGGGGTGCACCCCGCGACGCAGAGGTTGCCCACACACAGCCGCCCCGGGCCGCAGTGCCCGTCGCGCACGCACGCGACGCAGGCGCCCGTGCCCGGGTCGCAGGCGGGGGTCTCGCCGCCGCAGTCGCGGTCGGCCATGCAGCGGCTCGCGCCGTCGGTCACGTCGGCGTCGATCACATCGGCGGTGAGGGAGAGGTCGCGAGGCGTCGAAACATCCTGTGCTGCAGGCACATCGGTGTCGCGCGCCACGTCCGGAGGCGGTGCGCCCGCGTCGGGCGCGAGGACCGCGTCGTTGCCCTCGGCGCAGGCGGTGAGGATCCATGCCGCAGCGGGTGTCAGTCGACGAAGGAGCGACATGACGCGAAGGGAACGTCAGCGCGCCCCGGGAGGCAAGCGAGGCCCGGCCGATGCGCTGCCCGTCGAGTCGCCCGCGCGGCCGCTTCGCGCAAAGCGTGAGCCTCGCGCGGACACGGGCGTGTACGCTCTGCGCCCGCGCGCGGGCACTTCCCCACCCGAGGTCGCGAGGACGGTAGGCGCATGGGCGTTCAGATCAACCGCGTGCAGGTCAGCAACCTGGACAACGCTCCGCCAGACGGACCCGCGCTACGAGCCCTGCGTCGACTGCGAGTGTGACTGCCAGAAGAACAAGGGCACCTGGAAGCGTCTGCCCTTTCTGCGGAGCGTCCCGTTTCCGTCGTCGGTGCCCGGGCCCACCGGCCTCGGCACGGCGTACGCATTCGACGCCATTCCCATCGGCGTGAAGATCTACATCGGCGCCGACGTCACCGCGACCATCGGCGGCACGCTGGCGTGCAAGTGCGCCGACAAGCCGAACTGCAAGGTCGAGACCGATGTGAACATCAACCTCACCGTGCCCATCAGCTTCCCCGTCACGCAGACGGCGGTGGGCATCGCTGCGCGCTTCGTGCCGTGGGTCGGCTGGGCCTACACCGCGGCGTCGTTCGCGTACTACGGCAATCGCTTTCGCGAGATGATGGCGAACCTGTCGTGGGCCTTCGAGCCCGCGCTGCGCGTGGTGCAAGAGTCTGCCGACCTCATCTGCGAGGGGCGCTTCGACCCCTCCACGCTGCAGCGCCACGTGCTCGACATCATCAAGGACATCGAGCTGGAGTAGGAACGCGGCGTCGCGGCGGCCTCAGGGCGTCGCGGCGTCGGGGGACGCGGCGCAGGTCCGCAGCACCTCGCCGATCTGTCGCTGGGCCCGCGGGTCGCGGAGGTAGGGCGCGAGCGCGCGGGTGAGGGCCGCGAGGTCAGACGGACCCAGCGCGCAGATCGAGTGCGCGGGCGCGGTGTAGCACCCCGCGTGGGACGCGTAGGCCGCCGCTTCGAGCGTCGCGCAGTCGTCGCCGCCGCGGGCGAGCAGCGGCACCAGCGCGCGCTGGAGGCAGGTGCGCACGGCCCGCAGCCACGCCTGGCCCGCGGGCGAGAACGCCGCGCGTCCCGCGATGAACGCGTGGCAGAGCCGCTCGCCGTAGGCCAGCGCGTATCCGTCTGCGCCGCAGGGGCGCCGCGCGTCGAGGCACGCGCGGTAGAACGCGCAGTCGTCCTCGACCACCGACGCGCACGCGTCTGCGGTCGGGTAGGTCGGGCCGGCCGCGCAGTCGCCCGCGCGCATCGGCGCGTAGGTCGTCACGCACGCGCCGCCGTCGCAGGGCACCCCCTGGGCGCGGAGCCGTGCGCGGCAGGCCTCGGCGAGGGCGTCGGCGCTCCCGCACGCGGTGGCGGTGATCTCCGTCGCGCACGCCGCGGCGGCCTCGGGGGAGGACGCGACGAGCACCGACGGTGGGCTGTTGATGTTGGTGTCTCTCGGGGGTGGCGCCGAGGTGCACGCGAGCAGGCCGGCGGCGAGGGCCGCGGATCGACGAGGCGAAGGGCGCACGCGCGGGAGGCTACACCGCGCGCGCTGTTGGGGGGGGCTCAGCCCGCGGTCTCGGCCTCGGCCTCGAACACGTTGCGGTAGACGAATCCGCCGAGCGCGCCGCCGACGATGGGCGCCACCCAGAACAGCCAGAGCTGCGCGAGGGCCCACCCGCCGACGAAGACCGCCGGGCCCGTGCTGCGCGCGGGGTTCACCGACAGGTTCGTCACGGGGATGCCCACGAGGTGGATCAGCGTGAGCCCGAGGCCGATGGCGATGGGCGCGAAGCCCGCGGGCGCGCGCTTGTCGGTGGCGCCCATGATGATCAGCAGGAACATCATGGTGAGCACGACCTCGGCGACGAGGGCCGAGAGCAGGGAGTATCCCCCCGGCGAGTGCTCGCCGAATCCGTTGGAGGCGAAGCCCCCGGCGAGGCTGAAGCCCTCCTTGCCGCTGGCGATGACGTAGAGCACCCCCGCCGCGGCGATGGCGCCGACGACCTAAGCAGGGATCCGTACGCTGCGACGCTTCGGCTTGAATCTACGTGGCATCAACCGTCACGACGAGCGTCCCCCAAGGGATGCGCAATCTCGTGCGGCCACCAGCGGGGGTAGTCCGCCCTCTCCCCCGTCCCCTCTCCCGCAGCGAAGCTGCAAGAGAGGGGTGCACCCGTGGGGGCAGTACGCCCTCTCCCCCGGCCCCCCTCCCGCAGCGAAGCTGCAAGAGAGGGGTGCACCCGCGAGGGTCGCCATCGGGTC
>JBILLI010000012.1:0-27931 GCA_044376155.1 Polyangiales bacterium | reverse complement strand
GGTGGGGGGCCTATGCCCCCACACGGGGTCGGCCTTCGCTCAGAGCGCGGCGACCTTCACGGCGAGCTGCTCGCCGTCGCGGGCGACGCCGAAGACCACCGCGACGCCCCCACCGCCCAGCACCGACTCGACCTCGAAGCCCCTCTCGCGCAGGGCCTTCGCGGCCTCGGCGCGCTCATCGGGAGCTCCCTGGTCCGTCATCGCGGCGCCGAGCGTGTCGGTTTCTTCGCACAGGGGGACGTTTCGTGCGCATGGGTCGCGGTACCGTCAGGGTGATGCGGGGCAATCGGAGGATGGCGGCGCTGGGGTTCGGAGCGGCGCTCGCCGGGTGCGTCGGCACGGCGGCCCAGGCGCCGGTCGACGGGGGGGACTGCGACGCGGTGTATTTCAACGGGGTCCCCTGGGAGGTGCTCGCGACCGAGCCTCGGCCCGCGTGCGACGATGGCGCGTGGGTCGCGTGGGAGGGCGACCTTCGGGAGCCGAACCCGGTGCGTCTGCTTCGGCGTGAGGGCGATGAGTTCCTACTCGAGATCGGGCCCCGAGATGGGTCGCCCGCACCGGCCGCCGTGGTCGATGCCCTCGTCCCCTCGCTGCGACAGATGCGCGGCGTCGTCGACGGGCTCGGACGCTGCGCGCTGGGAAACGCAGTGTACTCGGTACACCTGCTACGCTGCACGACGACCCTCCGCGGCTTCGCGGAGCAGCTCGCCGCGCTCCCCACGACGGTGCCCGGCCTGCGCGATCACACGGTTCGCCTGTGCGCGCGTATCGCGGGAGACCGCGGTCCGCGTTGCGACCCGCGCGACGCGTCCTGCCTCCCGACGCAAGGTGATCCGTCCGGTGAGGGAGCGCGCTGGGCGTCGCGCCCTCCCGTCGCGCCCCGCTGCCCGCCGCGCTTCGCCGGCACGGACATGAGCAGCGGGATGTGCCAGCACGACGGGGAGTGTGTGATCACAGGATGCGGCAACAGCTGCGTGCACTGGAGCCTCGCGCCATTCAGCTCGAATTGCTTGGGGCTGGGCGAAGCAGTGTGGTGCGGCTGCGTCCGTCACCGCTGCGCGTGGTTCCGGTAGTGCGCGTGGCGTGATCTCTCCGCCGTACCCCGCTCTCGTGACCACGCATCATCGCCGCGTTGCGGGTTCGTTGCCCGTCCGGGCGGGCGTCATCGCCAGCGTCAACCTCTGATCGAATCGCGAAGCGAACGTGCGCCTAAGCGCCCACGCGCTCCCCACGGCCGCTTCCCTCGCGTTCTTCGACGCCATCACCCTCACGCGCTCCTCCCGGCCGCTGCCCGCGCGTTCCACCACCACGTCGCTCTCCGCGGCCTGGTCGGCCGCTGCCCGCGCGCTCTGCCACCGCGCTCCGGTCGGCCGCAACCCACGCGTTCTTCTACCGCGCCACTACCGCGCGTCTCCCGGCCGCCGCTCGCGCGTGCTTTCACCGCGTCGCGCTCCACGTTGGAGTCGGTCACATGACGTGCGCTCCTTCATCGGCTTCACTCCGCGTGGAGGAGCGCCGGCGGCAGCAGAGGCTCGCGGATCAGGACTCTGGCGCGGTGAAGCACTTTCGGCACCGGGAGGACCTGCGCATGCGCATCTCCCAGAACGCAGAGAGCACCGCGCGGGTCGCGAGCCTCCACCTTGCCGAGCCTGGCGACCGGGGCATGACGATGGTGCGGTCCCTCCCGTCAGGCGGCACGGAGGCGCAACCGCCCCCAGGCCTCGCAGCGGGGCACGTTCTCGTGGAGCTGCCGTTGGGCTCGAACCGGGGACTCTCGACGTTCAGGCAGCGCGCGGCGGGATGACGAACTCCTGCCCCTCGATCACGGGCGGGACTTCGGCGAGAACATCGACACCGGTCTGTTGGGCGCGATCAATGAGCGCCGCGAGGGCGAGCTGGGTCGTGTGCGGCGCAGGGTTCGTGCCGGTCTCCCAACGCGACACCGTCTCGACCGCGAGGTCGAGCAGCTTCGCCAGCTCCGTCTGCTTGAGCCCCAGGGTCCGGCGAGCGAAGCGCATCACGGCGCCGTCGTCGCCGACGCCGCTCTGGAGCAGCAGCTTCACGGCGCGCCGCTCGTATCCCAGCCGCTCCTTGAACGTGAGCATGGGGCCGTGCTCGTTGGGGCACTGCGGCAGGCACACCGACTCGTCCCTCACCTCGTACTTCCCAACGCGCTGGTGGTGCCGGTACCCACGCACTTCGAGGGAAGCACCGCACTCGGGGCAATTCAGATCCATGGTGTTCATAACGACCTCTGCAGAAACTAGAGGCTCTCGCGTCTACATCACGGTGACGATCCGAACGCGGTCTCCGATGTCCACGATGATCACGACCGGATCGCCGTCTCGATCGGGCCCCGTGATCCGCCAGGTGCCGACGGGCTGCTTCATGACCTCGGTGGCATGAACCAGCGCATGGTGGATGTCGTTCATCGAGATCCCCCGCTCGTCCATGCGTGCTTCGGAGTGTTGTGAAAGCACTCTGCGCTCCTGGATGAGCGCACGGATGACCTGGCCGACGGCTTCCTTCGCGGCGTCCTCTCCCACAACAGCCTGAGGTGTACGGCCCGCTTGAGAAAAAATCAAGTCGCGCACGTCGCACGTGGGCCCCGGCGGGCGGAGCGCCCCGGCGACCATCCCCACGTGATCGGCCTCTCGCGCACGACCTCCCCCACCGCGGTGCTGACGGCGGTCCGACAAGGCCTCGGGCACCGCCGCGCAGACCGTCGTTCCATCTGGAGGCGCGCTCATTGTCTACGTGCGAGCGGGCGCGCTGCGATGCCCTTTCCCCCGGCAGGTGGGTCACTTCGGCGCCACTCGAAGGGGTCAGCCGGAACCCGCAGCTGAAGCAGCTTCGCGCCCTCTCCTCATCTCGCAACGCACGCGAGCGCGAAGACCCATCCCCCCGCGTCTCAACGAATGCGGTTGGGTGGCGGCGGCGCGGCGGTGCGACCGTCTTCGGGCCAGAGGTGCCGCGGGTACTGCCGACACAGCTCCTTGCGAATCGCGGGGTAGTGCCGCACCCAGAAGCCCGCGAGGTCGGTGGTCACCTGCACCGCGCGCTTGTTCGGCGCGAGCAGGTGCAGCACCAGCGGCACGTCCCCCACCTTCGGGCCCTCGGCCATGCCGAAGAAATCCTGCAGGCGCGACTCGATCCACGGGGCCTTCGTGCGCTCGTAGTTCACCCGCACCGCGCGGCCGCCGCTGAGCGTCACCCGCTCCGGCGCAAGCCGCTCGATGAGTCCACGCTCCTTCGCCTCCAGGTCGTCGTGCAGCGCGCCCAGCAGCCCCGCGCTGCGCAGCTCGGCGAAGGAGCGTCGGCCATCACACAACCCGCGCAACGCCTCGGCCACCCGCGCGTCGTCGAAGGCGCGCACCGCGGTGCTCCGCGCGGCCACGAACTGCACCCGCGCCACGAAGCGGTCGAGCGCGTCGGGGTCGTCGACGAAGTGATGCACGCCCTTCGCGAGGGCCTCGCTCGCCAGTCGTTCCGCCACCGCGCGCTGCGCCTCGGGGGTCTTCGGCCCGCGCGTCTCATCCAACACCAGGGACTCGTACGCGATGCGCGCCACGGCCTCCACGCGCTCCTCGGCGGCGATCCAGCGCGTCTCCACGCCCTCGCGAATCGCCCCGGGGAACAGCTCCAGCAGCCACTCGGGCTCGATCGCGCTGGCCGCGCGCACCACCACGCCCCGCGTACGCGCGTCGGCGCGGTCCTCGGCGTCGACGGCCACGAGAAAGGCGGCGTCTTGCACCTCGCTCTGGGGTGACAACGTGGCCGCGCCGCCGCTCACCAGCGCGAGCTCGCTCCCGCGCACCCGCCGCGCGACCCGGTCGGGAAAGGCCGCGAGCACCGACATGCGCAGCGCCTCGTCGCCGTCGCCCGGCGAGCGCGGGGTGTCACCGCCGCGAGACTCGCGCAGGGCGCGCTCCACCTGCTTGCGCGCGCGGTCCACCGCCAGCGCCGCGCCCGCGTCGATGCCGAGGTACCGCAGGCCCTCGTGGTCGAAGCGCTGCGCCGCGGCCTCGCGAAAGCGCGCGAGCGACGCGGTGAGGTCCGACAGCCCATGCTCCGACGGACCGCCCCTCCCCCCGCCCGGACCGCGCCGGGACGTGTCCAGCTCCCGCTCCCCGAGCAGCGCCGCGACGATGCATCCGTCTTCGCCCACGCCCCGCGCCGTGGCGTCGAGCACCAGCCGCGCGAGCCGCGGGTGCAACGGCAGACGCGCCATCCTACGTCCCTCCGCGGTCACCGCTCCGTCAGGTGTCACCGCACCGAGCTGCCGCAACAGCCCATCGGCGGCCTCGACGCTCGCCCGCGGTGGGGCTTCGAACCACGGGAACGCGTGGAGGTCCCTCTCCCCCGCGGTGTGCAGCGCGAGGGCCGTCTCGGCGAGGTCCAACCGCAGCACCTCGGCGCGCTCGAACTCGGGCCGCGTGTCGTGGTCGTGCTTCGTGTAGAGCCGCACGCAGCGACCCGGGCGGGTGCGTCCGGCGCGTCCAGCGCGTTGCAGCGCAGAGGCTTTTGAGACACGACCCTCGCGCAGGGTGGGCAGCCCGCTCCACGCCGCGTGCCCCGCGATGCGCGCGAGGCCGCTGTCGATCACCGCCACCACCCCGTCGATGGTCACACTCGTCTCGGCCACGTTCGTCGACAGGATCACCTTGCGCTTCGCCGCGGGGAGCACCGCGCGGTCCTGCTCCGCGGGGGGGAGCTCGCCGTGTAGTGGGAGCACCAGCAGGTCGTGCTGCTGCGCCACTGCACTGCACGCGCCCATGGCCTTGCGAATCTCCGCGGCCCCCGGGAGGAACACCAGCACGTCGCCGTCGAGTCCCTCGTCGCAGAGCGCGCGCACCGCCGAGGCCACCTGCGCGGAGAGCGGGCGGTCGTCCTTCGCGGTCGCGTGCTGCAGGGTGACCTCGAAGCGCCGCCCCTCCGAGCGCACGCGCGGCGCGGGATCGCCTTCGTCGCCGAGAAAGCGCGCGACGCTCTCTCCGTCGAGGGTGGCGCTCATGGCCGCGACGCAGAGGTCCGGGCGGGTCGTGCGCTGCAGCCGTCGCAGCATCGCCAGCGCGAGGTCGCCGTGCAGGTGCCGCTCGTGGAACTCGTCGAGCAGCACCGCGCCGACGCCCTTCAGCATCGGGTCGGCCACCAGCCGTCGCGTGAGGATCCCCTCGGTGACGAAGCGAATGCGCGTGCGCGCGCTGGACACGTCGTCGAAGCGCACCTGGTAGCCCACGGTCTCGCCGAGGCGCTCGTTCATCTCGTCGGCCACGCGCTTCGCGGCCATGCGCGCGGCGAGGCGGCGGGGCTCCAGCACCACCACCTCCCCCTCCCCCGCGAGTCCCGCGCGGAGCACCGCCACGGGCGCGCGCGTGGTCTTGCCCGCGCCGGGCGGGGCTTCGAGCACGGCGCATCGGCGCTCGCGCAGCGCGGTGATCAACGCGGGCAGGGCGTCGTCGACGGGCAGTCGCAGCATCAACGCGGTGAGTACCGCGACCCGCGAACCCGCGCTGTCAGAAATTCGCGCCCGCGCACCAGGGACGCTAGATGCCGCGTCAGGAGGTACTCGCTTTGGACATCAAGAAGATCATCGCCAAGCTCCCGACCGGCTTCGTGGAAGACGCCGCCGGGATGGATGGCGACGGGCTGCGCGCCGCGATCATCAGGGCCGAGACGTCGATCCGTGAGGTCGAGCGTGAGCAGGGCCAGGACGAGAAGCTCCAGGGCGCCCGCGAGATCGTCAAGGACATCGTGGGCTCGTACAACGACGCCAAGCGCGCGCAGCGGGCCAAGATCGCCTACAGCCTCCACCTCCTGGAGGAGCGCGGCGAGCTCGGCATCGGCGAGCGCGGCGAAGAGGGCGAGAGCCGTGAGATCAAGCCCGGCCCCGCCCGCAGCGACGCCGGCAGCAAGAAGAAGACGCGCGCGGCCTGAACCGCCCCGCTCGTCGCGGACCGCATCCTTCCTTCAGCCTCCCTTCTTCCCCTCCCCCAGCGCGGCCAGCAGCCGCGCCAACGCCTCGGGCAGCGCCTTCACCCGAAAGCGCCCGCCCTCCTCGTCCCAGTCCTCTTCGAGCACCCGGCACGACTCATGGATCGTGGGCAGCACGCGCTCGCGGCCGAAGGGCACGCGCACCGTGGCCTCCTCCATCTGCGACTCCATCCGCGCGAGGATCACCTCGCGCAGCCGCGCGACGTCCGCCGGGTCCTTGGCCGAGAGCAGCACCGCGTCGGGGTGCTGCGCACGGAGCGCCGCACGGTCAGCCTCGGAGATCCGGTCGACCTTGTTGATCACCAGCAGCCGGTCGATGTCACCCGCGTCGATCTCCGCGAGCACCTCGCGGGTGACCTCGTAGTGCGAGGGCCACGCGGGGTCGCTCCCGTCGACCACGTGCATCAGCAGCGTGGCCTCGCGCGCCTCGTCGAGGGTCGAGCGGAACGACGCCACGAGGTCGTGCGGGAGCTTCTTGATGAAGCCCACGGTGTCAGAGACCAGCACCTTCGGCGCGGTGGGCGGGTGCAGCGTGCGCACCGTGGTGTCGAGCGTCGCGAAGAGCTTGTCGGCGACGTAGACCTCGCTCCCCGTGAGCGCCCGCATGAGCGACGACTTGCCCGCGTTGGTGTAGCCCACGAGGGCCACGCGCAGCTGCTCCTGGCGACGCGCGCGGCGCACGTCCTGCTCGTGGGCGATGGACTCGAGCTCGCGCTTGAGCTCCGCCACCCGGTCGCGAATGCGCCGCCGGTCGAGCTCCAGCGCGCTCTCGCCCGCGCCCTTGCCGCCGATGCCGCCGCGCTGTCGGTCCCCGCCGCCGCCCTCGCGCAGCCGCGGTGCGACGTAGTTCAACCGCGCGATCTCCACCTGCAGCCGCGCCTCCCGCGAGCGCGCGTGGCGGTGAAAGATCTCGAGGATCACCGCCGAGCGGTCCATCACCGTGACCCCCGTGGCGCGCTCGAGGTTGCGGGCCTGCGTGGGGGTGAGGTCGTGGTCCACGGCCACGAGCTCCGCGGTGCCGTCGGCGCGGGAGGGCGGAGCGAAGACCTCTTCGTCACTCCCTTCGTCGGATGGATCTCCCTCTGCCGCAGGGGCTTCGGCCTCTTCGGGGTCGGGGTCGATCTTGCGGCGCTTCACCGGCGCGGCGCTGGGTACGACCCCCACACCGTCGGTGTAGGCCGCGACCTCCTTGAGCTTGCCGGCGCCCACGACGGCGCTGGCCGCGAGGCTCGAGCGGCGCTGGGTCACCTCGCCCACCACCTGGTAGCCGAGGGTGTGCACGAGCCGGCCGAGCTCGGCGAGGGAGGAGGTGTGCTCGAGGTCGGAAACGTCTCCGAGCTGCACACCCACGAGAACCGCCTTGGGGCGCTGGAGTTTCGGGTCGGTCATGGGATCGGTCGCTACTTGTTGTAGGGCTCGCCCTTGAGGATGGTGAACGCGCGGTACACCTGCTCTGCAAGGATCAGTCGGGCGAGACGGTGGGGGAGGGTCATGGGTCCGAGGGAGAGCTTCCAGCGGGCGCGGGAGCGTAGCGCGTCGGGCAGGCCCTCGGCGCCCCCGATCGCGAACACCGGCACCACGGCGCGCTGCTGCGCGTCGTCGACGCGCTTCGCGAAGGCCTCGCTGGAGAGCTTGTCGCCGAGCACGTCGAGGGCCACGAGCTCGGCCCGCGACCCGGCCTTCGCGAGGCACGCCTCGAAGGCCGCGGAGACCTTGTCGGCGCGGTCGTCTTTCAACTCGGTCTCGGTGAGTTCGGCGTAGCGGCGGGTGCGGGCGTAGTAGTCGTCGAGGAGCTCGCGCAGCCCGGGCTCCTTCACCCGCCCCACGGCGGCGATGACCAGCTTCACGCGGGCGGCGGGACCGAGGCGCGCGCGGCGCTCTCGAGGGGCACGCGGCGCGCGTCGAGCCAGAGGCTGTCGAGGTCGTAGTAGCGCCGCGCCTCGTCTTGAAAGACGTGCACGATCACGTCGCCGTAGTCGACGATGACCCAGTGGCCGGGCGAGGCGCCCTCCACCGAGAGCGGGCGGTGCCCCTGCTGCTTGAGCACGTCCTCGATGCCGCCCGCGATGGCCTGCGCCTGACGATCCGACCGCCCCGACATCAGCACGAGGTAGTCGGCGTAATCGACCTTCTCGGTGATGTCGATGATCTCGACGCGCTCGGCCTTCTTGTCGAGCCCCGCCGCGGCCACCACCTTCGCCAGGGCCTTCGCCGCCTCGCGGCGGATCTGCTGCCCGTCGAGCGGCGCGGCCGGCGCGACCGGCGCGACCGGGGCCGCCTTCTTCGCCGCGGGCTTCTTCGCCGCGGGCGTCACGGCCACCGGCGCCTCGACCACGGGCTCCTTCGCAGGCGCCTTCGCCACAACGGCCTTCTTCGCAGGCGCCTTCGCCACAACGGCCTTCTTCGCAGGCGTCTTCGCCGCCGCGGTGGCCTTCTTCGCAGGCGTCTTCGCCGCCGCGGTGGCCTTCTTCGCAGTGGTCTTCTTGGCGGGAGACTTCACCGCGGCGGTGGTCTTCTTCGCCGCGGGCTTCTTCGCGGGCGCCTTCGCCGCTGCGGTGGCCTTCTTCGCGGGCGCCTTCGCCGCTGCGGTGGTCTTCTTGGACGCGGGCTTCTTCGCGGTGGTCTTCTTCGCGGTGGTCTTCGCCGCTGCGGTGGCCTTCTTCGCGGTGGTCTTCTTCGCCGCGGGCTTCTTCACGGGCGCCTTCGCCGCTGCGGTGGTCTTCTTCGCCGCGGGCTTCTTCACGGGCGCCTTCGCCGCTGCGGTGGCCTTCTTCGCGGTGGTCTTCTTCGCGGTGGTCTTCTTCGCCGCGGGCTTCTTCGCCACGGGCTTCTTCGCCACGGGCTTCTTCGCCACGGGCTTCGACGCCGACTTCGCGGGGGACTTCTTGGGGGTCTTCTTCTCGGCCATGAACCGTCTCTCTTGCACAACGCGACGGTCCAAGACGTGCGCGCGCCAAGGCGCTTGACGGACCGGCGCGCGCATCGGATCACACGCCGCGCGGCGAAACAAGTTCCCTCGCCCGCGGAGCGACCGTTGTCAGACACCGTGGCCCAGCGATCCGACTGCCTCACCGTGCTCGGCGTGGAGAGCTCCTGCGACGAGACCGCCGCCGCGGTCGTGCGCCTGCGCGCCGACGGCGCGGGTGATGTCTTGAGCGATGTCATCGCGTCGCAGATCGCCGAGCACGCGCCCTACGGCGGCGTGGTCCCCGAGATCGCCAGCCGCGCGCACCTCCGCGCGGTGAACCCCGTGCTCCGCGAGGCCGTCGAGTCCGCCGGGGGGTGGGACGTCATCGATGCCGTCGCCGTCACCTCGGGCCCCGGACTCGTCGGCGCGCTGCTCGTCGGCGTGCAGGCCGCCAAGGCCGTGAGCTTCGCGCGACAGATCCCCCTCGTCGGCGTGAACCACCTCGCGGGGCACCTCCTCGCGCCCTTCCTCGACCGGCCGCAGGCCATCGGGTCGCGCCCCGCGTTCCCCTTCGTCGCGCTGCTCGCCAGCGGCGGCCACACCGCCCTCTACCGCGCCGACAGCCCCACCCGCTTCCGCGAGCTCGGCGCCACCCGCGACGACGCCGCGGGCGAGGCCTTCGACAAGGTCGCCAAGCTCGTGGGCCTCGGGTACCCGGGCGGGCCTGTCATCGATCGCCTTGCGGCGCAGGGAGATCCGCGCGCCATCGAGTTCCCGCGGTCGATGCAGGGCCCCAACCTCGAGTTCAGCTTCTCGGGCCTCAAGACCGCCGTGAGCGTGCACGTGCAGCGCCACGGCGTGCCCGCGGGCAACGACCTCGCCGACCTCGCCGCGAGCGTGCAGGCCGCCATCGTCGACACGCTCGTGCGCAAGCTCATGCTCGCCGTGCAGCGCGAGGGCGTGCGCGACGCGGTGCTCTCGGGGGGCGTGGCCGCGAACCGCGGGCTCCGCGAGGCCGCGCTGCGGGCGTGCGAGCGGCAGGGCGTGGCGCTGCACGTGCCCCCCGCGCGGAGCTGCACCGACAACGCCGCGATGATCGCGTACGCGGGCGCCGTGGCGCTGCGCGCGGGCCACCGCGACGACGAGACGCTCAACGCGCGGGCGTCGTGGCCCGTGGAGACCTGGCTCGCGCGCTGACCCCGGGCGCCCGCGGCGCCGTCATCGCGCGTTCTCCCCGCGCGGACCGAAGCGCAGGAGATACCCCCGGCGGATGGGGCGCGGCGGCGCGTCGAAGCCTTGCGCGAAGACCTCGGCGCGGGCAGGCATCCCGGCCTCGTCGAGGCTGATCTCCCCGAGCAGGCGCAGCCCCGCCTCCGCGAAGCGCACGGCCACGCCGGCCGCGTCGAGCTCCGCGTTGAGCCAGTCCTGGTGGTAGATCAGCTCGCCGTCGTCGCGCAGCAGGCGGGCGAAGCCGCGAAGCTGGCGCGCCTCGGCGGCCGTCCAGGGCACCGTGGCCGAGAAGCCGAAGACGTTGATCATCAGCATGCGGTGCAGGCTGCGGGCGGGAAGGTCGTCCAGCGCGGTGTCGTGGGGGTCGCGCACGCGGCGGACCTCGACGGCCGCGGCGCCCGTCCCCCCCCGCGCGGCGCCCACCCGCAGGCGCGCGATCGCGTCGTCGGAGATGTCGGTGGCGTACACCCGCCCGCTCGGCCCGACCCGCGCGGCGATGGGAAAGGTCAGCAGCCCACGGCCCGCGCCCACGTCGGCGACGCGCATCCCCGGCGCGAAGCCTCCCCGCGCGAGGATCAGCGCGTGCACCCGCTCGACCTCGCCCTGCGACCGCGGGCCGTACAGGTAGAACCGCGACACGGGGTCACCGTCGGCGAAGCACACGCCCTGTCGGCACGTGCTCCCGGTCTCACACGTCGAGTCTGCGCGGCAGCCGCACCGGGGCGCCCCCCGGGCGCACGTCGCGCCGTCACACACGCCCTCCACGCAGCGCGCGTCGTCGCAGCCGCCGAAGAGCGTGCAGGCGCATCCGCGGCGGCCGTTGGGGCACGGAGGCGCGTTCTCCCTTGCACCGAACGACCACGCGCGGCGCCCCCCGGGTCGCGTCGTCGCGCGCACGCCGAGGGCGATCACCGCGACGAGCGCGAGGAGCCCCCCCAACGCGAGGCGCCAGCGTCGGCTCACGGCCCCCACCACACCCTGGGGTGCAGGGGCACCTCCACGCCGTCGATGAGAATGGCCAGGCGCGTCGACCCCGCCCGCGTCGGCGCGCGCACCCGCGCGACCCACGCGTCTCCCTCGGGCGCGACGGTCAGCGCCACGCCCTCGGCTCCGTGCGTCGGCGTCACGGCCACCGACCCGGCGCGGCGCGGCGCGCCCACGGCGTCGCGCGGGGTGATGCGAATCCGCACCTCGCTGGATCCGTCGGCCGGGACGCGACGGCTCGGCGGGTCGAGGACGAAGAGCGGAGGCTCCACCAACTCGTGCAGGCGCCCTCCTTCGAGGCCGCGCGCCACGCTGGTCACGCCCGAGGGCCAGGTCACGGTGACGACCTCGGCGCGCGCGTCGTCGCCGAGGCCCGCGAAGACCAGGGGCTCGGCGATGCCGTGGGGAGACGACGCGCCGCCGACCCGCAGTCGACGCGCCGGGCGCGAGGGCGACTCGACGCGCACGGTGGCGCCGATGCCATAGCGGTTCGAGCTCGTCCCCCGGAGCGCGAGGGAGATGCCGCGGCGGCCGGTCTGGACCTCGTTGCGGAACATCACCGGCACGAACCTATGACCGCCCACGAGGAGGTCGATGTCACCGTCACCATCGGGGTCGTGGGTGAAGAGGGAACGCCAGTGCCCCACGCGCGGGCGCAGCGCCCCGAGGCGGTCGGTGACGTCGAAGAAGCGCATGCCGCCGGCGTTCCAGTGGGCCGTGGTGTACTGCGGGCCGATGTACCGCGCGCGGTCTTCGTCGGGGATGAAGTCGTTGCCGTGCACGGTGATCGCGTCGGGCCGGCCGTCGCCGTCGAGGTCGGCGAAGGTCGTCCCCCAGGGGATCATCCCTCGCCCCGTCTCGGGCGCGGGCGTCTCGGTGTAGCGCGTCGTGAACACCTCGGGCAGGGGCCACGCCCGACGGCCGCGAAAGAGCTCGTGGCGGGGATTGAGGGCCACGGCGAGGTCCACCTCGTCGTCCTCGTCGATGTATCCGACCCACCCCCCCATGGGCGCGCGGCACGCGAGCGAGGGGCACGCGTCGTAGCCCTCGGGTTGTCGGTACTGCGCATTGGTTGGGGTGGGGTCGAAGGCGGTGAAGCGCGGCGCCCCCTCGGGCGTCAGCGCGCTCGCGCGAAAGAAGGCCGGCTCCGAGGGCGCGCAGCTCCCGAGGGTCGCCAGCACCATCTCCCCCGGACCGAGGCGCGCCGCGAGCACCGCGTAGGCGCCGCCCAAAGGAACCTCTTGCAGGAGGTCGGGCCGCGGCTCGAAGCGGCGCGGCCCCACGCGCAGGAACACCTCCATCGCGCGGCACTCCGCGCAGCAGTCCTTGGACCCGAAGACCAGGTCGAGCCAGCCGTCCCCGTCGAGGTCCTCGACCGCCACGCCCATCACCGTGGTGCGCCTGCCTCCAAGGACCAGCGCGCTCGGGGCGCTGAACCGCAGGCCGTCTTCGCCCCAGGCGAGGGCCGGCGCGGCGCCGAGCAGGTCGCGCCGCCCGTCGTCGTCGAGGTCGAGCAGCGCCATCGGCATCCCCACCGCGTCGATGCCGGGGAGGGTGATGGGCGCGAGCGCGCGTCCGTCGCGCGAGAGCCGCAGGGCGAAGGGTTGCCCCGCAGCGCCCGCGCGGCCCACTGCGCCCAGGAGCACCTCGGTGGTGCCGTCTCCGTCGAGGTCCGCCGCGACGGCGTTGGTGAGCCCCCGCGGGTCACCCGAGATCAGGCCCGGCGCGAGAAAGCCCTCGGGCGCTGGCAGAGGGACCTCCACGAAGCCCGCGCCGAAGGTCGTCGGCAGGTCCGCGGGCGGCCGCTCGTCGGCGAGGTCAGGCCCGCACCGACCCGCCGCGCCCCCAAGGGCCAGCAGCAGAAGCAGCGGAGGAACGGCGTTGCGCGGGCGCATGCAGGGCTCAGGTCTCTCCGCGAATCTTGGTCGAGGCGAGGACCTCGGGTCGGCACAGTACTACGGCGACAACCCCGCGAAGGCGTGCACCTCGCGCAGCGCGCGGGCCTCCCCGACGAGCGCGTCACTCCCCGCAGAATCACCCTCCGCCCGCAGCACCCGCGCGCCGAGGGCGTACGTGCGCAGCAGCAGCTCGACCTCACCGCCGCGGACCGCGACATCACGGGCCTCCTCCCACGACGCCCGCGCCGCCGCGACCTCCCCCGCCGCCAGCGCCGACGCGCCGACGACGCAGCGCGCCTCCGCGGCGTGACCGGTCCACCCGAGGCCCGCGAGCGCGTCGCGGGTCTGCGTCGCCAGCGTGTGCGCCGCCGCGACCTCGCCCCCGTCCAGCAACCACCGCGCCCGCCACAGCGCCCGCCGCGCCGCGGGGCGATCGCCCATCGCGTCGGCCCGCGCGAAGGCCGCGCCCGCCTCGTCGTGGCGCCCCGCGGCGTGCAGCGTCATCGCCCGCAGCGCCCACGCGCGCGCCTCGCCGTGCCGGTCCCCCGCGCCCGCCGCGCCCGCCACGGCCGCCTCGGCCCCCCGCAGCGCTTCGTTCGTGTCTCCCGCGAGGTGCGCGGTGTAGGCCAGGCCCCGACGCACCAGCGCGGCCGCGGCGAGGTCGTGGCGCGCGACGGCCCGCGCGTGGGCGTGCGCCATCGCGCGGCGGGCGGTGACGAGGTCGCCCAGCGCCGACGCGAAGAGACCCCACTCGTACGCGACGGCCTCGGCCAGCGCGGGGCTCAACGCGGGGTGCAGCGCGCAGGGGTCTCCGACGGGCGAGAGGCTCCGCGCGAGGCGCAGGCCGAGGGCGAACTCTCCCGCGAGGATCCCCAGCCGCGTGAATCCCCCGAGGGTGCGCAGCAGGATCGTGGCGGCGTCGCTCACCGCCCCTGCCCCGACGGTGTGCTCGATGAGCGAGGCGAGGTCATCGAGCCGCTCGGCGCCGCGCACGCCGGGGCGGGCGTCGAGGCGCGCGAGGGTCTGCGCCCGCGCGAAGGTGTGCACGTCGCGCGCGGGCCCCTGCTCGCGCAGGGCGTCGCGCACGAAGGGGTGGGCGGTGTACCGCTCGCCGGCGCGCTGCGCGAAGACCACGCCGCGGTCCGCGAGGCGGTCGAGCCGTCGGGTGAGCCGGTGCGCCGAGAGCACCGCGAGCGCGCCCGCGAGCGCGCCTCCTTGCGCGGCGAGGGACGCGAGCACGTCCACCGACGCGCCCCGCGGGAACACCGCGACGCGCGCGAGCAGGTCGCGGTCGATCGGGTCGAGCCCCTCGCTCACCCGCGCGAGCAGCCGCGCGAGGCGACGCGCCTGCGGGTCCTCGCGACGGAGCTCGTCGAGGTCATCCCCCGCGCCCGCGCGCAGCAGCGTCGCCCCCGGACGCGCCGCCGCGAGCACCGTGAGCGAGAGCGCGTGCGCGCCGTGCTCGACCACCGCCCCCTGGAGCACCGACGCCGACGCCCGCACGCCCGCCCCTCGAAGCAGCGCGACGCCGTCGTCGACGGCCAACGAACCGAGCGTCAGCGTGCGCAGCGCTGCCCCCTCCCACGCCGCGAGGTCGGCCACCGGGTGCCGCGAGGTGAGCAGCACCCGCGCCCCCGCCGCGGTCGTCACCACGGCGCGCAGGAACCTCCGCAGCGAGGGGTCGGTGAGCTCTCCGCGGGCGCGCGACGCGTCACCGTCGGACTGCAGCATCTCGACCCCGTCGAGCACCACCACCCCCGAGGGCGCGCGTGTCAGCGCGTCGAGCGCCGCCGCGACGGGGTCTCGGGTGCGTTCGATCTCATTGCCGCACAAGGCGTTGAGCATCGCCCCGGCGTCGGGTTGCTCGTAGAAGCTCCACACCAGCCGCGCCGCCGCGGGGTCCACCGAGGCCGCGACGAGGGCGGTCTTGCCCTCACCCCCGCGGGCCACGACCGCGAAGACCCGCGCGGGCTCTCGCGGGTCTGCGAGCCACGCAGCGAGCGTGCGCCGCTCGTCCACCCGTCCCACGAAGCGTCGCGCGGGCTGCAGGACGTGCCCGCGCGGCGGCGTCGCGGGCACGGGCACGAGCAGTTCGGACTCGGAGAGACCGAGCTCCCGCGCGATGCGGGCGAGGAGCGTCGCGCGGCTGGCGTTGCGCACGGCGAACGCGCCGCCCTCGTTCACCGCGCCGGTTTCGTAGCGCCGCCAGGTGCGCACGTCGACGCCCACGGCCGCCGCGGCCTGCTCCTGCGTGAGCCCGAGCTCGGTGCGGGCGCGCGCGAGCGCTTCGTGGTCGAAGCGACGACGCGCGGCGTTCTCTCGTGGCGGCGCGGGGCGGGGCACAGGGGCTCGCGCGAGACCTTCGCCGATTTCCCGCGCCCCGTCCCGCCGAAGGGTGGTGGATCAGTCGCGGCGGTAGAGGGTCACGACGCAGGCGCCGCCGAGGCCGAGGTTGTGCTGCAGGGCGACCTTCGCGTTGGGCACCTGCCGCTTGTCGGCCGTGCCACGGAGCTGCCACACGAGCTCGGTGCACTGCGCGAGGCCGGTGGCGCCGAGGGGGTGGCCCTTGGAGAGGAGTCCGCCCGAGGGGTTGGTGACCCAGCGGCCGCCGTAGGTGTTGTCGCCGTCTTCGATGAGCTTCTCGGCGCCGCCCTCGGGGCACAGACCCAGGGCCTCGTAGGTGAGCACCTCGTTGGCGGTGAAGCAGTCGTGCAGCTCGATGACCTGCACGTCCTGGGGGCCGAGGCCCGCGCGCTCGTACACCTGCTGCGCGGCGGCCTTCGCCATGTCGAAGCCCACCATCTTGATCATCGAGTCTTGAAAGCTCGACGCGTAGTCGGTGGTCATGGCCTGGGCGGCGATATAGACCGGGTTGCTCGCGCCGACCTTGCGGGCGAACTCGTCGCTGCAGAGAATCGCCGCGGCCGCGCCGCAGGTGGGCGGGCAGCACTGGTAGCGGGTGAGCGGGTCGAACACCTCCGGGGAGTTCATGACCTCTTCGAGCGAGAGCGTCTCGGGGAAGAGCGCGAGGGGGTTGCGGCTGGCGTGCTGCCGGGCCTTCACGCTGACCTTGGCGAAGGTCTCGCGGCGGGTGCCGTACTTCCAGCGGTACTCCCGGCCCGCGCCGCCGAACATCTGCGCGGCCGCGGGGGCCTGGTTGAAGCCCTGCTGGTCGTTCATGGTCCCGACGTGCTTGTCGAGGGGGTTCGTGCGGTCGGACCACTTGGCCTCGAGCGCGCCCTTCTGCATCTGCTCGAAGCCCACGGCGAGCACGCACTCCGCGAGGCCGCCCTCGACGGCCTGTCGCGCGAGCATGAGGGCCGTGGAGCCCGTGGAGCAGTTGTTGTTCACGTTGAACACGGGGATGCCCGTGAGCCCGACGTCGTAGACCGCCCGCTGCCCGCAGGTGGAGTCTCCGAAGACATAGCCCGCGAAGGCCTGCTGCACCTGCTCGAAGCCCACGCCCCCGTCGGCCAGCGCCGCGCGGATCGCGTTGGCCGCCATGACATTGTAGTCATCGCTGGCCCCAGGCTTCTGGAACTTCACCATCCCCACACCGATGACATTCACGCGTCGTCCCATGTGACTCTCCTTCGGTCTCTTCGTTGTTCGGGGATCAGCCCGCGGTGCCCTTGAGGATGCCGAGCCGATGCGCGACGTGCACGTCGCCGTCGACCCGGAGCTTGCCGTGCTGGTACAGCGACTTCACGTCGGCCTCGGCCCGCGCGAGGGCCGCGAGGTCGCTGTCGTTGAGGGTGATGAACGCCGTGGCGCCCGCACCCTTGCCCGCGGTCACGGCGGTGCCGTTCACGGTCCACTGCCCCTCGGGCTCGAGCACGGTGAACACGGTGACGGCGCCGAGCTCACCCGCGAGCTGGGGGTTGGCCGCGAGGCGCTCGCCCAGGGCCTTGAAGATCCCCGGCGCGGCGGCGCTGCGACCGGCGCTGGCGGCCTTCGGCGCGGCGTCGTGCACGGGGGTGGTCTTCGCCTTCGAGAGCGCGGCCTCCATCTTGGATCGGTCGATCTTCTGCAAGAAGTCGAGCTTCTGGCTCGCCATCACGTCGCCGCTGATCTTCAGCTTGCCGGTGGTGAAGAGCTTCATGGGGTTGGCCTTGCCCGAGGTCATGGCCATGAAGTCTTCGTCGGTGAGCTCCAGGGTGCACTCGGGCTTCGCGCCCTCGCCGGGGTTCACCGCGTTGGCCTTGAGGTCGAGGGTCCACACGCTCTCGGGGTTGCTCAGGCGGAACTGGTAGACCTTCGCGATCTTCTTCGCGACGTCGGGGTTCTCGCTGAGGTACTGCCCGATGGCGGTGAAGACATCGCCGCTCGTGGCGCCGGTCTTCGCGCCCGCGTCGGGCACGGTGCCCGACTGCGCGGGGGTGCCCGGGGTGGCGCCGCCGGCGCGGGCCTGCATGGCGTCGAGCACGTCCTTCGGGTCCATCTTCTGGAGGAAGTCGAGCTTCTGGCTGGCCATCACGTCGCCGCTGATCTTCAGCTTGCCGCTGGTGAACAGCTTCATCGGGTTGGCCTTGCCCGTGCACATCGCCATGAAGTCAGCGTCGCTGAGTTCAAGAACGCACTCGGGCTTCGCGGTCTCGCCCGGGGCGACGTGGTTGCTCTTGAGGTCCACGGTCCACTCGCTGACCGGGGCGGTGAGCTTGAACTGGTAGACCTTACCGATCTTCGCGGCCACGTCGGCGTTGCGCGCGAGGTAGCGCTTCATGCCCTCGAAGATGTCGGCGCTCAGCGGCTCCGACGACACGGCCGGGGTCGCGGGCGCGGCGGCGGCGGTGGCCTTCGCCTTCGGGGTGGGCACCTCGCGGTGGAGCTCCACCACGGCGTTGGTGATCACGGCCTTGTCGCGCTCCTTCACCTTGCAGCGAAAGACCACCCGGTCGCCCTCGCGCCACATCTCGGTGATGAGGGTCTCGCCGGGGAGCACGGTGTCGGCGAAGCGCACGCGGATGCTCTTGAACAGCCGCCCGTCGTTCTTCGCGAAGGCCTTGAGCACGTGGCGCCCGGCGTACCCGAACGAGCACAGCCCGTGGAGGATGGGCCGCGGGAACCCGAAGGCCTGCGCGAAATTCGGGTCGGCGTGGAGGGGGTTCCAGTCGCCCGAGAGGCGGTAGAGCAGGGCCTGATTCTCCGCGGTCTTCTCTTCGACGACGGCGTCGGGCGCGCGGTCGGGCACGGTGACGTCGGAGCTCGGGCCGCGGTCGCCGCCGAAGCCCCCGGCGCCGCGCACGAAGGTGCTGACCTCGTTGAGCGCGAGGAGGTTGCCCGACTCGTCGAAGGTCTTCGTCTCGTTGACGACGACGGCCCCCTTGCCCTTGTCATAGATGGCCTTGATGCGGCTGCGGTGCTTGAGCTTCGCCTTCGCGGGCCACGGGGCGAGGAGCTCGGTGTACTGCTCGCCGTGGAGCACCCGGTCGAGGCCGAAGCTGAGCCCCGGGGCGCTCTCGCCGCGCTTGCCCATCTCGAGGATGGCGTTCACCACGGGCACCACGGGGTAGGTGGGCAGGGGCTGAAAGTCCTCGCCGAGCTCGTAGACGTAGCGGAGGTCGTCGGCGCTGAGCGGGTCGCGGCCGGCGCCCACGCCGAGGGCGTAGAGGGCCATGTCGCGCTCGTCGTGGCGCGAGGTGAACTCGGGGAACTCGTATCCGAGCGCGGCGTCGACGTCGATGAACTCGTTGCCTCCGCGGGAGGGCCCGGCCTCGACGTTGTTCATGATCGGCTGCATCGACTCGGTGATGGAGCCCGGGTGCGTGGACTTCGCGAAGGAGGTGACGTCGCCCCAGCGCGCGCGGAGGTCCTCGGGGGTGACCGGGCGGCCGAGGCGGAAGGTGGTGCCCTCGGTGCGCTCCCAGCGGAGCTTGCTGTAGAACCCGCCGCCGACCTCGAAGAGCCCGCCGTTGTCGTCGCTGCCCTCGTGACAGAGCTGCGCCACGAGGGCGCTGACGTACTCGGGCTTGAGGGCGTCGAGGAGGTCCTTGGGGAGCACGGTCTCGGTCATGCGCGAGCCGGCGATGGGGGCGATGGTGTTCACCAGCACGTTGGCCTTGCGGCCCTCGATGGCGAGGGTGTTCGCGAGGCCCACGACCCCGAGCTTGGCCATGCTGTAGTTCGCCTGGCCGAAGTTGCCGTAGATGCCCGCGGCGCTGGAGGTGAAGATCACCCGGCCGAACTTCTGCTCGCGCAGGTGGGGCCACGCCGCGGCGGTGACGCGGTAGGCGCCGAGCACGTGCACGCGGTAGATGAGGTCCCAGTCGTCGGGCGACATCTTCGGAAAGGAGACGTCGCGGAGGATGCCGGCGTTGTTGATCACGATGTCGACGCGGCCGAAGACATCGAGCGCGGTCTGCACGATCTTCGCGCCGTCTTCGACGGAGTCGTAGTTCGCCGTCGCCTCGCCGCCGAGGGCCTTGATCTCTTCGACCACCTTGTCGGCCGCCGCGCTGGAGCGCCCGCCGCCGGTGTGTGTGCCGCCGAGGTCATTCACCACCACCCTCGCGCCGCGGCTCGCCAGCAGCAGCGCGTGGGACCGACCGAGGCCGTTGCCGGCCCCCGTCACGATCGCGACCCTTCCATCGAAGCGGAGCTCGTTCGCCATGTGCCTCACCCTCGTCGTTGCGCGCGAACTGAATGGCCATTCAGTTCTGCGGGACACGGATCGTAAGGCCCGGCTCGGCGGAAGGGAAGCGGGGGGGTCTCACCCCTCGACGCGGACGATGCCCTCGCGGACGAGGCGTCGCACCAGCACCACCTTGCCAGCGTCGTCGAGGTCCCCCGGGAGGTCCTTCACGACGAAGCGGGGGGAGCCGAGGGCGGCCATGGCGGCGTCGGCGGCGTGGGGGGGCAGGCGCAGGTCGCGGCCGGCGCAGGAGATGGTGATCCCCTGCTCGTCGCTGGCGAGCCGGTAGAGGAGGTTGGGGCGGGCGCCGGCGACCGAGTCGGCGGTGATCTCCGCGAGGCGCATCACCTGCTGGAGCTGCCCCTGGAGCAGCGGCGCGCGGGTGGTGGCGATGTCGTCGACGAAGACCTCGAGGGCGCTGTCGAAGTCCGCGCCGTCGAGGGCGCGCTCGAAGAGGATGCGAAAGGTCTTCTCGGCGCCGGCGCGGTCGAAGTCCTTGCGGGCGAAGCCGGGGGGAAGCGCGCGGCGAAAGTCGGCGTCGGTGGCGCCGTAGCGCGCGAGGGCCTCGATGAGCAGCTCCGCCCAGGTGGTGTGCAGCACCCCCATGGTGATGTGCATCGAGCTGTCGCTCGCGGTGCCCGCGGCGTGCATCATCCCCCGGGGCATGTAGAGCATGTCGCCGGGGTGGAGGTCGAACTCCTGCACGATCGGGCCGGGCTCGACGGGCTCGTCGCCGAAGTGCTGGCCGCGGAAGGGCAGCGGCACCTGGGTCTCGTAGAGGTTCCAGTGCTTCACCCCGTGCACCTGGAGCACGAACACGTCGTGCGAGTCGTAGTGGATCTTCAGACCCTGGGCCTCGCGCGGCGAGAGGTAGATGTTGGTCTGCATCCGCGCGCTGAGTTCGAGCTCGATGGACCGCACCAGCGCGCCCAGCGTGGGCACGTATCGATGGAGCTGGTTCATGATGATCGTCGCGCCCGCGGCGAACTGCTGGTAGAGCCGCACGATGTCGATGGCGCCGCCGTCGAAGGTGTAGTCCGCGGTGGCGACCTCGCGAAGGGCGTTGGCCATGGCCACGTCGGGGTGCGACAGGTGATTCGTCGTGATCACCCGGTCGACGTCGCCGAGCGACACCAGGGACTCGTACGCCTGCGGCTGCGACCGCCGGATCACCAGCGCCTTCTTCTCCCAATACTCTGCGTAGAACGTCTCCACCGGGGTGGGCGCGATGAGCCGCGCGATGTCCCATTGCTCCATGCGTCGCTGTGCCTCCGCCGCGCGGTGTAGCCCGCGCGCCACCGCGCCGTCGACCGAATCGTTTGCCGCGCTCCGCGCAAGCAGGGATCCGGGCACCGGTCCGAATACCGTCACGACGCCTGCAGCACATTGTCTTCGCGTGTCCCGCTGGGCCCCGCCCCAGGGATGCACGATCCCGTGCGGACACCGGCGGGGGCAGTCCGCCCTCTCCCCCGTCCCCTCTCCCGCAGCAAAGCTGCAGGAGAGGGGGGCGACGCGCTTCGTGGCCGTGAGTTCCGCGCCTGCGCGTCAGGCATCGTCTTCGATGCACCTCCGTGAGCACGAGATCACGCGAAGACCCGATGGGACCCCCGCGGGTGCACCCCTCTCTTGCAGCTTCGCTGCGGGAGAGGGGACGGGGGAGAGGGCGGACTGCCCCTGCCGGTGGCCGCACGAGATTGCGCATCCCTTGGGGGAGGCTCGTCGTGACGGTTGATGCCACGTCGATTCAAGCCGACGCGTCGAAGCGTACGGATCCCTGGTAAGTCGCGCGACGCGACACATTCTTGAGAACGATCTTCACGATCACACATACCTAGTGACCACGGTGCGCGCGGTAGGGGTTTCCGAGGAAAAGATTGCGCGAAGGCGAAGCTCTGTGGTCCCATATCCGTACAGCAGTTGTTCGACGGGAACTGTTCGTCGCGCCTGGTCATGGCGACTCAGGGGTAGATCAGCCGTCAGCGCCCACCGGAGGTCCAAGCAACCATGTCCGACACCAAGAAGACCCTGAACGACGCAGAGATCGTGACCGAGGCCCACATGGGCCGCCGCAGCGCCCTGGGCCTCATCGGCGCGGGCGTCGCGGGTCTCGCCGTCGCGGGCGCGATCACCACGCACGCCACCGAAGCCCACGCCCAGGGCCCCTCTGACAGCGATTCCGGCGCCAACGCCGACCGCCCCGGCCGCGGCCGCACGGGCGCCACCGACCGCGACAGCGGCCCCAACGCCGACGGCCCGAACCACGGCGTGTGCCGCCTCCGCCGCCACACTGACGCCGACGCCGGCGCCGGCGCCGACGGCGCGCAGCGCGGCCGCGGCCCCTGCCACCAGTGATCCCCGGGTGACGGGGCGCCTCGCAGCGCCCCTCCCCTCTCCCCCCCGACTCCGCCCTCAGTACGCCGTACAGTTCGAGAACGTGAAGTCACCCCACTCGGGCTCGGTGGTGATGTTGTTCTGCCCGATGATCTGACACACCCGCGGGGGCACCGTGGAGTCGTCGCGCAGGTTGCTGCACTTGAACTTGCCCGAGAACGATCGGGTGGTCAGGTCGGCCCGCGTGAGCACCACCTCACACGGATACATGCTGTTCTGCCCGATGAAGGGGCCGCGGCTCACCGACCAGCCCACGCCGCGGATCGACATGGCGCTCCCGTTGTTCGCCGACGCGCCCACCGCGCCGAAGTCCGCGGAGATGAACACCGCCTCGTTGGACGAGTCGAGGTTGTCGCCCACCACCGCGCGCAGCTCGACGTGAATGTCGCTGCCCGACATCCCGAGCGCGCAGGTGATGTCTCGCCCGGTGGACGAGTCGGTGCCCGTGATCACGTGCGGCCCGCCCGAGCGGCCCATGCCCTCGCGCAGGCACGTGTCCACCCAGCGCGCCTGCCCGGTGAGGGGCTTCGGGGCCTCACCGCACGCGCCGCCTACGACCAACAGAACGAACCCGAGGAACCGCCTCACGTCATACCTCCACAGCCGCAAGAGAGAGTCGTCATGGTGTCACGCGCTGGCGCCGAACGCCTGCGCGAGGTCTTCTCGAAGGTCGTCGACGGCCTCGATGCCCACGCTCACGCGCACGAGCCCGTCGTCGATGCCCAACGCCGCGCGGGTCTCCGCGGGGATGCTCGCGTGGGTCATCACCGCGGGCAGCTCGATGAGCGACTCCACCCCGCCGAGGCTCTCGGCGCAGGTGAAGATCCGCAGCGCCGACAAGAACCGCAGCGTGCGCTCGGCCACCGTGCCCGCGGCGCCCGCGCGCATCGCGAAGGAGATCATCCCCCCGGGCAGCGCCATCTGCCGACGCACCAGATCACGCTGGGGGTGGTCGTCGAAGCCCGGCCAGTGCACCGCGCGGACCTCGGGGCGCGCGCGGAGCCAGTGCGCCAGCACCGCCGCGTTCTCGCAGTGCCGCTGCACGCGCAGCGCGAGGGTCTTGATCCCCCGGAGCACCAGGAAGCAGTCGAAGGGCGAGGGCACCGCCCCCATCGCGTTCTGCAGAAAGCGCAGGCGCTGCGCGAAGCCCTCGTCGGAGGTCATCACCACGCCCCCCACCACGTCGGAGTGCCCGTTGAGGTACTTCGTGGTCGAGTGCACCACCGCCCCCGCGCCGAGGGCCAACGGCCGCTGAATCACCGGCGTCGCGAAGGTGTTGTCGACCACCGGGAAGGCCCCGTGAGAACGCGCCAGCGCGCAGAGGGACTCGATGTCGAAGACCTTCAGCAGCGGGTTCGAGGGGGTCTCAAGCCAGAGCATCTTCGTCTCGGGCCGAAACGCCGCCGCGGCCGCGGAAGGGTCGCGCAGGTCGACGAAGGACGCGGTCACCCCGAGGGGCTTCATCACCTTGTCGAGGATGCGAAAGGTGCCGCCGTACACGTCGTCGCCGCAGACGACGTGGTCACCGCTGCGCAGGGTGTGCAGCACCGTGGTGGTGGCGGCGCAGCCCGACGCGAAGGCGAGGCCGTGGGCGCCCCCCTCGAGCGCGGCGGCGCAGGCCTCGAGGGTGTCGCGGGTGGGGTTGGCGGTGCGGGCGTACTCGTAGCCCCGGTGCTCGCCGGGGGACGACTGCGCGAAGGTGCTGGCGAGCACGATGGGGGGCATCACCGCGCCGGACGCCGGGTCGGGGTGTTGCCCGGCGTGGATGGTGAGGGTCTCGAACTTCATCGCGCGGGCGGGTTATCGCTGATGCTCCGCCCGGGCCGCAAGGGCGGCGGAGGTGATCAGCGGCGCGCGCGGGCCCGCACGCCCGGGGTCGCGCCAAGGACCACCTGGAGCGTGTTGCCCACGGCGCGGGCGCTGAAGGGCGGCGCGGCGGTGTGGAAGCGCAGCGTGAGGCGCGACGAGGTGGTGCTGTTCCAGACCTGCGACGACACGATGCGGTTGTCGAGGCGCGCGATGGGCGCGCCGCGGTCGAGAAAGCGCCGACCCGGCACGGTGATCACCAGCTCGGCGCCGCGGGCGCCGACGCCCTCGAGGGCGGTGATGGGGCCGTCCATGCGCAGGCGCACGAGGGTGCCCGCGCGCACGGCGGGGTTGCCGAGGGTGGTGCGTCCCCGCGGCGCGGCGGCGACCACGGGCGCCCGCACGGGTCGCTGGGTGACCCGCACCGGCGCGGCGGTGACATCGGCGCTCGGCGACTCGGTGGCGCTGCGGAGATCGGCGCTGTTGCCCGCGCCCTCGCCGTTCACCATGCGCGGCGCGGCCTGCGGCGCCACGGCGCCCGGGAGAGCCGCGAGGGGGTCCGTCGACGGCGGGGTCACGGCGGGCGTGGCGCCGGGCTCGTCGGCGTTGGGCGCCTCGGTGGTGAGGCTCTCGGGGACCACGGCGACCTGCGGGCGCGGGGTCTGGGCGCGCGGTCCGCTGGTCATCGCGAAGGCCACGATGCCCAGCGCGGCGACGCCGCCCACGCCGGCCAGCGCGAGGGCGCGGCGGTTGCGCACGGGGGCCTGCGTGCCGTCGCTCTCCAGCGCGTGCTGCCGGCGCAGACCGTTCTTGTTCAGCGTCGCGCGGGGCTCCGCCGCAGGGGTGACCTCGCGGGCGCCCTCGCTGCGGGCGAGGCGCGCCTTGAGCGAGACCACCGCGCCGCCGACGGCCTTCGTCGCCTGCCGCGCGGCCGGACCCGCTGCCGCCGCGAGGCGCGCGCCCTGGACCTTCGCGGCCTCGAGGGCGCGCTGCGACCAGGTGCGCGTGTCGAAGGCCTCGTCGTCGTCGGGCAGGTCGCTGCCCTCGTGCGTCGAGAGCACCCGGGTCTCCTGCGCGGCGCGCGTGGGCTTGCGCGGCGATTCGTCAGACACCGCGGGCGCCACGGCCTTCGCCTCGACGCGACGCTCGGCCTTCGCCTCGACGCGCGGCGCGTCCTTCGCGTCGACGCGGGTGTCGCGGGGGGCCTCGGGCTCCGCCGCGGGCGCCACGGGCGTCGGCACCGACGGGGCCGCGGCGCTGCCCTCGCCATCAATGGTGAGGATCAAGCGCGGCACGCCGCTGCGGTTGTCGACCTCGATGTCCACCGCGGTGATGCTGCCGTTGACCTTCTCGCTGCCGCCATCGACCGAGACGCGCTCGCCGATCTTCAGAAAGGTCAGGTCGCTGCCGACGATGAGCGCGTCCTGCACGCGGGTGCGAACGCGGGCGCGGAGGGGCGCCTCCATCCCGGGGATGACCACGCGCACCTTGCTGTTCTCGTGCACGCCGCCCGTCGGCGCGGGGCTCGCGGCGGGCGTCGGCGCGGGGCTCGCGGCGGGCGTCGGCGCGGGGCTCGCGGCGGGCGTCGGCTCCGGGGGCATGCCCTTGAGCAGCACGTCCTTCACGTTGGGGTCGAGCGCGGTGAAGCGCACGCCGAAGGCGCCGTCGCGCGCGCCGCCCTCGCGGGCCCACACGACCTCTGCGCGGGACTCCACCTGCTCGCCGCCCTCGAGGCGAAAGCGGCACGCGAGCTCCTCGCCCACCTCGGGCAGCATCGCGCTGCGCACCGACATCCCGCTCACCGAGAGGTCGCGCGCGTCGGCCTGCCAGATCTCCTGGTCGACGACGTCGGCGAGGTCGACGGCGGCGCGAAAGGGTCGTCGGGGTGCGGTGGGGTCGCGGCGCTCTGCGGCTGCTGTCGTCGCCATGGTGTCTCTCGTCCTCCGTGAGATGCGGTGCTGTGCCCGCTCATGCACCCAACCGAATTGGCGAGCCAACTTTTCGTCGTCGATTGACCCCCGCTCGGGGCAGGAGCTCTTGGGGGTTTGGTCGATCGTTGCGGCGACGGCGTTGCGCCCGAAGTTGACCCCGCGGGCCGCGCGCTGCTAGGCGGCATCGCCGTGGCGTTGAAGCTCTCGATCGCGGCGCCCGGCGCGACGCCCCAGGAGATCACGCTGGACCAGCCGCGCGTGAAGGTGGGGCGTGGTCCAACCGTGGACGTGCGCCTGCCGTCGCGCGCGGTGAGCGAGGTGCACGCGGTCTTTCACGTCGACGGCAGCGAGGTCGCGGTGGTCGATGAGGGCAGCACCAACGGCACGCGGGTGAACGGCGCGCTGCTGCCCGCGGGACGTCGCAAGGCCGTGCGCGACGGCGACGTGATCGCCCTCGCGGAGTTCGCGCTCACGGTGAACCGCACGCTGAGCCCCGCGGACCCGCCCGAGCGCACGGCGAGCATCGCGCGGCGCATTCTCCTCGACGCGCTGCGCGACGCCGGCGGCGAGGCCGCGCCGCCCCACCTGCTGCTGGCCAACACCCGCGCCGCGGGGCGCGCGTGGGTGGTGCGCGAGGGGGAGGTGCTGGTCATCGGCCGCGGCGAGGGCTGCGACGTGGTGCTCGACGACCGCGACTGCTCGCGACGTCACGCCGAGGTGGCGCGCGACGCCGAGGGCGCGGTGCTGCGCGACCTGGGCTCGCGCAACGGGGTGGTGGTGCAGGGGCGCGCGTCGACCGAGCGTCGGCTGCGACACGGCGACGAGCTCACCTTCGGCCGCACGGTGCTGCGCTACGTCGACCCCACCGAGGACCTGCTGCGCTCCCTCGACCGCGGCGAAGACACCCGCGCGCCGACGCCCGCGCCGCCCGAGCCCGTGGCGACGTCGCGCCCGCCCGAGGAGCCCGTGCCCGCGACGCCGCAGGCGGAGACAACCTCCTTGCCGCGGGTGTCGATGTCGCGCGCGCCGTCATCGCCGCCGGAGCGCCGCTCGCGCCCCACGCAGGCCCCGCCGCCGGGCCGCGCGGACTGGCTCGTGGTGGGGCTCGCGGCGGTGATCCTGCTGGTGAGCCTGCTGTCGCTGGCGGTGGTGCTGCGCGGGCGCTGATCAGGGCGTGTAGCGCACGGCGAGGCCGGTGCGCACGGCATCAGCACGGCGCGCGGCGTAGCTCACCCCTCGGAGCGCGGCGGTGTCTTGCATCCCGATGGAAGCGCTCTGCCCGTTCACCCGCGGGATCCCCGTGAGGGCGCAGTAGTGCGTCTCGATGACGCCGCTCTGAAAGAGCTTCACCTGAAAGGTGAGCCGGTCGGTGCTCATCACATTGCAGCAGAACTGCGCGTCGGTCCACTGCACGGTGACGTGTCGGCCGCCGGCGTCGAAGGCGCCCCAGCGGACGTCGCCGACGCCCACGGAGACCTGGAGGTCGTCCCAGAACGCGGCGATCATCCCCGGCGGGGCGCTGCTGCTCGGGAGCTCGGCGGCCCCGAGGGCGCCCGCGGAGCGACCGGCCATGGGCCACATCTGAAGGTAGCCGTTGGTCGACGCGCTCCACGCGCTCACGGGCGATCCGAAGTAGGTGAGCGGGAAGGGCAGCGGCACCGACTCGGCGCCCACGTCGTCGCCCGTGAGGCCCGGCACGACGTTGCCCGGCACGACGTCACACGCCGCGGGGATGGTGGTCACCGCGTAGGGCGGGCGCGTCACGGAGACCGCGAGGTTGGCGCGGGCGGTGGTGCTGGCGCCGCCGTCCTGGAGGTTCATCGCGAAGACCAGCTCCTGCGCGGCGCCCGTGGTGTTGGTGTAGCTCAGGCGGCTGTTCTGCCCCGCGAGGGCCGACTGCGCGAAGCAGGTCGTGGCGCCGCAGGCGGAGAAGAGACGCAGGGTCGGGGCGACGCCGGCCTCGGCGCGGGTCGCGGTGACGATGAGCTGCTCGCCCGCGCCCACGCGTACGGCGTAGTAGAGCGCGTTGGCGTCGCGCCCGGGCACGGCGCACGCGGTGGGGAGTTCGCGCCCGTCGCCGAGGCTCTGGCCCGGCAGGGTGGTGCCGTTCATCACGCGCAACGCGCTGCGGCAGAAGCCGTTCTCGGCGGGCGCGCGG
>JBILLI010000281.1:0-9065 GCA_044376155.1 Polyangiales bacterium | reverse complement strand
CCCCCCCACCCCCTCGCCCCGCGTGGGGCGGGGGCTCGCGAAGACGCCGTGAAGCGAGCGCGGTGACGGCATTCGAGCCCGTCCACGGAACCACGGCTCAGTGGGGGTCGAGGTCGTCGGGGGCGCGCTCGCGGTCGAAGATCCGGTAGAGCGTGCGGCGGTCGACGCCGAGGATGCGCGCGGCGTGGGTCTTGTTGCCGCCCACGCGGTCGAGCACCTGCTGGATGTAGCGCCGCTCGAGCTCCGCGAGGGAGACGAGGGGCTCGCCGGACTCGGGGAGGCACGCGGCGGTGCTCACCTCCGCGGCGCGCACCCGCTCGGGGAGGTCCTCGGGCGTGAGGTGGTCGAAGCGGGTGAGGGCCACGGCGCGCTCCATGGAGTTCTCCAGCTCGCGCACGTTGCCCGGCCACTCGTAGGCGAGCAGGCGCTTCAGCGTGTCGGGCGAGATCCCCACGACCTTGCGGCCGAAGCGCTCGGCGAAGCGGCGCACGAAGTGCAACGCGAGCATCGGGATGTCGAGCGGGCGCTCGCGCAGCGTGGGCACGTGAATGCCGACGACGGCGACGCGGTAGTAGAGGTCCTCGCGGAATCGCTGGGCCTTCATCTCCTGCTCGAGGTCGCGGTTGGTGGCGGCGACGATGCGCACGTCGAAGGGCAGCTCGCGGTCGGAGCCCACGGGGCGCAGGGTGCGCTCCTGCAGGGCGCGCAGGAGCTTCACCTGCATGCTCAGCGGCATGTCGCCGATCTCGTCGAGAAAGAGCGTGCCGCCCTGGGCCTCGACGAAGAGCCCGGCGCGCGCGACCCGGGCGTCGGTGAAGGCGCCGCGGGCGTGGCCGAAGAGCTCGCTCTCGAGGAGCTGCGAGGGCACCGCGGCGCAGTTGATGGCGACGAAGGGGCAGGCGCGGCGCGCGCTGTAGTCGTGGACGGCGCGGGCCACGAGCTCCTTGCCCGTGCCGCTCTCGCCCTCGATGAGCACGGTGGCGTCGGTGGCGGCGACGCGCACGATGAGGTCCACCACCGCGCGCATCGCGGGGCTCGTGCCCAGCAGCGCGCCGGGCGGCTGGGCGCGCACCACGGCCTCCTCGAGGCGGCGGAGCTGACCCTTCAGGCGCCGGTGCTCCAGCGCGCGCTCCATCGAGAGGGCGAGGAGCTCGGTGTTCACGGGGCGCGTGTGGTAGTCGAAGGCCCCGGCGCGCATCGCGTGCACCACGCTCTCCACGCTGCCGTGCCCGGTCAGCAGGATCACCGGCGTGTTGGGCAGGATCTCCCGGAGCTTGGCGCACAGGGTGATGCCGTCCATGCCGAGCATCTGCACGTCGGCGAGCACGGCGTCGATGGCGGCGGTCTCCTGCGCGACGCCGATGGCCTGCGCGGCGTCGCGGGCGCTGAGCGGCTGGTAGCCCATCCCGGTGACGAGGGCCTCAAGCGTGTCGTGGTCGTCCTTGTCGCCCACGACGAGCACGCGCGTCGGCGCTTCGGTGGACATGGACACGTCAGGCTCCATGGACGCAGTGCTTCCGGGGACGATGCCAGGGGGTGGGAGGAGCCCGACGACAAACTCGCCAAGGGGGGCCCGCATGACCCCGGGACGGCTCGGTTCGACGCCGGAGACAGTGGTACGCCCATCGGGTAACGCCTGTCCAACCGCCCCTGCTCCCAGAAATGCCGCTCCGTTTGTGCTCATGACCCCGTGCGGCCTCACCGCCACGCGGCGCGTCGCACCCTGCGACCGCCGTTGCGTAGACTCGGGCCCCTTGCCCACCCGCAACGCACGAGGGGTGCCAGCGGTCGGGCGGAGGGCGGCGCGCGGCGGGCGCTGTGACATCGGGGCTCGCGCGGGCTGTGCGGCGGCGCTCACTGTGGCAAAGCGCCACGCGGGCATCGGCGCTCACGAGGCGTCGCCCGGGTCGAGCGGACGCGCCGTCGCGGTCCCGGTGAGGGTCTGGGGCCGCGCCGCGGTGGCCAGGATCTCGCCCTGCAGCGCCTCGCACAGAGCGTCCAGCGGGAGGTGACTGAGGCTCGTGGGCACGAAGGGGTTCTGCAGCTCCGCGCCGATCTGCTCCAGCGAGAGGATGGGGTAGGCGACGAAGGCCACGAGGAGCGGGGTGAACCACCGCATGGGTCCCACGAAGCCGAAGGGGAGCGCGAGGAGGTACATGGTGAGGAACCGCCGGGTCATGATCTCGACGACGTGGGGGATGGGCGTGGCGAGGATGCGCTCGCATCCTCCGATGTGCTCCATGAGCTGCGCGCGCTCGTGATCGAGCTGGCCGTACGCGAAGCCGTCGAGGCCCCGGTCGCGGGCTCCGTGCAGGAGCGCCGCGAGCTGCTCGGAGACGTGCGAGGGCATGTGCGGCGCCGAGGCCAGCGCGGCGGTGTCGTCGGGGCCGGGGTGCGTGCGCTGCCGCCGCAGGCTGCAGCGGGAGGCGGGGGCGAAGGCCGCGACCCACGCCGCGAAGGCCCGCTGCCACGCGGGGTCGCGGGGCCCGTAGGCGCGCGCGGAGATCAGCAGGTTGCGAGACTGGTTGGTGATGCTGCCCCAAAGCCCCCGCGCCTCCCACCAGCGGTTGTAGCCCGCGCTGCTGCGGAACACGAGCAGCAACACGAGCACCACGCCGAGGGAGGCGAAGGGCGCGGGGTCGAACGCGACCTGCGGCACGCGTTGGTGCACCAGCGCGACCGCCGCGCCGGAGAGCGCGAAGAAGAGCGTGCGCGAGAGCACCCGAGAGGTCACCGACCCGCGCAGGGTGAGGGCGTGCCGCCAGAAGGTCTCGCCGGGGAGGGTGAGCTTCACGCGGGGACCCTGGCGGACGCGTCCGCGGCGTGGGTGTCGGGGGGAGGAGGGCGCACGGGTGGGGCGGGCGTCAGGCTTCCATCGGCAGCGCGTTGCTCGGGCGGATCACCGAGAGGCTCTCGCCCATCACGTACGCGCGGAGCATCCACACCATCTGCTCGTGGTCGCGCAGGATCGTGGTGAGCAGGTCGGCGGTGCCGACGTCGCTCCAGCGGTGCCCCGCGGACGCGACGGCCTCGCGCAGTCGACGGGCGAGGGCCTCGTGGTCGTGGCTCAGCGCGATCACCACCTCGGTGGCGCTCGCGACGGTGCCCTGCTCCTCGTGCAGGGTGGAGTGGTCGAGCCAGCCGCGCATCGTGGCGATGGGGAAGCGCCCGAGCATGCGCACCCGCTCGGCGATCTGGTCCACCCGGCGCGTGATGAGGTCGTGCTGCTCTCCCCAGAGGCGGTGCAGCGCGTGGAACTGCGGGCCCGACGCGTCCCAGTGCGCCTTGCGGGTCTTCACCAGCAGGATGTTCTCGTCGGCGAGCACCTCGTTGAGCAGCGTGGTCACCGCGACGCGCGCGTCGAGCGGGATGCCGATGTTCAGCGGGCCGAGAGAGGAGCGCGATTCGTACGTCGACATGGTGGGTCCTCCTGAGAGGCCGTTGCAGGGCAGGGCCTGGGAACGCGGCGGGCCGTCGGCCCACGAGCGCGCGCTGCCTCCCTCGCGCCCTCGTTCCACCGCGAGAGGGACGCGGTGCATGACGCGGGCCGCAGACGCTCAGCGCGGGGGCAGGCGGTCCTGCACGAGGCGAAAGCCCGCGGCGACGATCGCGAGCACGAGCAGCAGGTGCACCCACGGGGTGAGGCCGGGACCCGTGATGAAGGCCATGAGCCACAGGGTCAGCAGAAGGGCCGAGAGGTTCCAGAGCATGACGAGCGCGCTCCTGTGCAGGCGTCGGGAAATTGACGACGTCTCGACGGGAGCACCGCGCGTACCGTCGACTGCGCGCGGGTCACGTGTGGCGTGCGCGGCGGGGGGCGTCGCAATGCGCCACACCGCGGCGGCGGCGGCGCGCCGGGGGGCGATGGGGTATGTGCCCGCGATGACCACCACCACGGGCGACGAGGACAGGTCGGTGCGCGTGGAGCGCGACGCCATGGGCGAGGTCGAGGTCCCCGCGGACCGCTACTGGGGCGCGCAGACGCAGCGCGCGCTGGCGCACTTTCGCATCGGCGGCCAGCGCTTCACGCCGCCCGTGCTGCGCGCCCTCGGGGCGGTGAAGAAGGCCGCCGCGCGCACCAACGTCGCCCTCGGGCTCCTCGACGCGACCCGCGCCGCGCTGATCACCCGCGCCGCCGACGAGGTCCTCGCCGGGGCCCTCGACGACCACTTCCCCCTGGTCATCTGGCAGACCGGCAGCGGCACGCAGACGAACATGAACGCCAACGAGGTCATCGCCAACCGCGCCAACGAGCTCGCCGGGGCGCCCCGCGGCGCGCAGGCCCCGGTGCACCCCAACGACCACGTGAACCGCTCGCAGTCCTCCAACGACGTGTTCCCCACGGTGATGCACGTCGCCGTGGCCGACGAGGTGCAGCGCCGCCTGCTCCCCGCGCTCGCGTCGCTGCGCCGCGCCCTCGAGGTGCACGCCGCGGGCTTCGCCGACGTGATCAAGATCGGCCGCACCCACCTCATGGACGCGACGCCCCTGAGCCTCGGCCAGGAGTTCTCGGGCTACGTCGCCCAGGTCGCGTTCTGCGAGTCGGCCGTGGCCCGCGCCCTGGAGCCCATCTTCGAGGTCGCCCTGGGCGGCAGCGCCGTGGGCACCGGGCTCAACACCCACCCCGACTACGCCGCCCGCGCCGCGCAGGAGCTCGCCGCGATCACCGGGCTGCCCTTTCGTTCGGCCCCGAACAAGTTCGCCGCCCTGGCCGCCCACGACCCCCTGGTGGCGCTCAGCGGCGCCCTGCGCGGCGTGGCCGTCGCGGGGATGAAGATCGCCAACGACCTGCGGCTCCTCGCCAGCGGGCCGCGCTGCGGACTGGGCGAACTCACCCTCCCCGCGAACGAGCCTGGCAGCTCGATCATGCCCGGCAAGGTCAACCCCACGCAGGCCGAGGCGCTCACCATGGTGTGCGCGCAGGTGATGGGCAACGACGCCGCCGTCGCCATCGCGGGCGCGGGCGGCCACCTCGAGCTCAACGCGTTCAAGCCCGTGATCCTGCACAACGTGCTGTCGTCGGTGGCGCTGCTCGCCGACGCCTGCGAGAGCTTCACCCGTCACTGCGTCGAGGGGCTCGCGGCCAACCGCGCGGTCATCGCCCGGCACCTCGGCGCGTCGCTCATGCTGGTGACCGCGCTGACCCCGCGCCTCGGGTACGACGCCGCCGCGGCCGTGGCCCACGACGCCTTCGCGCGCGGTCTCTCTCTGCGCGACGCGGTGCTCCAGCACGGGCTGCTGAGCGCCGAGGAGTTCGACGCGCTCGTGCGGCCCGAGCACATGGTGCGCCCCGGGGCGTGAGCGCCGTGGCATCGCGGCTGCACCCGTGGGAGGTCGCGGGAAGATCTCCCGCCCCGCACAGGAGCCTCGCCGATGTTCGCCACCGCCTCGATGACCCTCGCCGTTCCCCGTCGCCTCCCGCCGACGCGATGCTGGTCGCTCTGCCGCCCGCGGGACCGCGCCGCGCTGCCACGGGAGATGGGGCCGCGCGGGCGGCAGTCGCCCGAGCAGGGGGTGCGCTGCGCCCGCACGCCGCCCCTGTCGGTGTGCGCCGAGGGCGACGACACCGCCGCGGCGTGAGCGCGACGGCGGGCTGCGCACGTCGCACGACGCCACACCGGGGCGCGATGGTCGCCCGTTGCCCCCCGCGCACAATGCGCAGTGCGCGAGGGAGGGGATGGCACCGTCTGTGCTCGATGACCCTACGAGCCGCGCGGCGCCTTCGCGTCGCCTGCGGCAGGAGGGCCCATGATGAACACCAACCCCGAGGCGCTGCGCGCGCGTCGACAACTCATTGCGTGCTGGGGTGGCCTCAACGACTGCCCGCGCGCGTGGCGGCAGGAGCGCTCGGCGTGCGACGTGCTCAAGCCCGATCGCCGCGAGGACTGGGAGACCGAGTGGCGGCTGCGGGTGTTCGACCTCGGACCCGCCGCCCTCGGGCTCGGACCGGTCGTTCGCGACGACGGGCTCTCGCGCTACATCTCCGAGGGCGGCGACGCGGTGCGCTTCGCGGCGCAGGCGGCGAAGGTGGTCATCGTGCCGCGAGATGGTCCGCCGAGCCCGAGCGGTCCGTCGTGACGCCGGGCGGGTTCATGCTCGGGCGGTATCGCCGGACGCAGGTGTTCATCGACTGGAGCTGGCTCTTCGTCGTGGTGCTCCTCACCTGGAGCCTCACCGACACCTTCGGGGCCTGGCACCCCGACTGGAACCTCGCCCGGCGCATCGTCGTGGCCGCGACGGCCACCGTGCTGTTCTTCGCGTCGGTGCTGGCGCACGAGGTCGCCCACGTGGTCGTCGGCGACGTGAACGGCGAGGAGCACCGCCGGATCACCCTCTGGATGTTCGGCGGCGTGTCGTCGACGCCGCGCGAGCCCCGCTCGCTGGGCGACGAGGTCCGCGGGTCGCTGGCCGGGCCGCTGGTCAGCCTCACCCTCGGCGGGATCTTCCTCGCGCTCGGCGCGCTCGGCGTCGCCGGGATCGACCGCCTCTCCACGGACCCGCGCGAGGTCTTCGCCCGGCTGGGCCCCACGAGCACGCTGCTGCTCTGGCTCGGCCCGGTCAACATCGCCCTGGGTCTGTTCAACCTCCTGCCCGCGTTCCCCCTCGACGGCGGACGGCTCCTTCGCGCGGGCTTCTGGGCCATGACCGGCGACCTCCGCCGCGCGACCCGCTGGGCCGTGGGCGTGGGGCAGGCGATCGCGTGGGGCTTCATGCTCCAGGGCGTCGCGATGCTCTTCGGCGCGGGGCTCCCCTTCGTCGCCGGGGGCGCCCTCGCGGGGCTGTGGTTCGTGTTCCTGGGGTGGTTCCTGCACAGCGCCGCGGTGAACTCCACGCGGCTCGCCCGCACCGAGGACATCCTCGACGACGTCGCGGTCTCGCGGCTCATGCGCCGCACGGGCCCCTTCGTGACCCCCGACCTCTCCGTCGAGCGGCTCGTCAACGAGTGGCTGCTGCCCACCGCGGAGCGCGCCTGGCCGGTGCTCGACGGCGCCACCTTTCGCGGGCTCGTGTGCCTCGCCGACGTGCGCAAGGTCCCCCGCGCGCAGTGGGCCGACACGCGGGTCGAGCAGGTCTGCACGCCCGCGAGCGAGCTCGTGGTCGCCGCGCCCGACGATCGTGTCAGCGACGTGCTCACCGCCCTCTCGTGGCGCGACGTCGCGCAGCTCCCGGTGGTGGCGAACGGACAGCTCGTCGGGATGCTCGTGCTCCGCGACGTGCTCCGCTGGATCGAGCTCGGCCCCGCCGAGGGCGCGCCCCCCTGGGTCGCCGCCGCGCAGGCCCCGTCGCCCCTCCCCACGACGCCGCAGCCCGCGTTCTGATCCCCTGCGCGAAACCTGCGGCGCGCGCCCATCCCCGGGTACGCTGCGACCATGTCGACGGCCCACGCCGCGGCGCCGCGCGCGTCGCGCTCCCCCGAGATCACCGCCTATGTCGCCGCGCAGCCCGAGCCCGCGCGCTCGCGCCTCGAGGCGCTCATCGCGACAGTGCGTGAGGCCGCGCCCGACGCCACGGAGCGCATGAGCTACGCCATGCCGACGTGGCACCAGGGCGAGAACCTCGTGCACCTCGCGGGCTACGCGAAGCACGTGGGGCTCTACCCCGGCCCGGCGGCGATCGCGGCCTTCGCCGACGACCTGCGCGCGTTCAAGACCTCCAAGGGCGCCGTGCAGCTCCCGCACGACCAGGAGCTTCCCCTGGAGCTCGTGCGGCGCATCACCCGCTGGCGCGTCGAGCAGTCCGCGGGCGCGGCGACGAGGACCGCGCCCGACGGGCTGCGCGACCCCGGCCCGCTGGAGTTCACCGCCGCGCTCCTGCCCGCGGGCGACACCGCGGCGTGCTGTGTGTACTTCCCCTGGGGCCTCAAGGAGACCTACGGGCGGGGCAACCTCGTGCCCGTCGACGCGCTCTGGGACGGCCGCGTGCGTTACCAGGGCTCCCTCGCGATGATGGGCGGCACGCGCGCGATGTTGCTCTGCCGCAAGGACATCCTCGCGCAGCTGGGCAAGGGGGTGGGCGACGAGGTGCGGGTTCGGGTGACCCTCGACACCGCGCCGCGCGCCGTGGAGGTGCCCGAGGCCCTGGCCGCCGCGCTCGACGCGTCGCCCGAGGCGAGGCGCGCGTGGGAGACCCTGTCGGCGTCGGCGCGCCGTGACTACGCGCAGTGGATCGCGGAGGCGAAGCGCGACGAGACCCGCGCGTCGCGGGTGCAGAAGGCGCTCCCCCGCATCGCCGCGGGGCAGCGGCTGAAGTGACGCGGTGATGATCGGTCCGCGGCGCTCCATCCCCGAGGCGCGCTGGCGCGAGAAGCTCGCCCCGCCACGGCCGCTGCGCGAGGGCGACGGCTTCCTCTACGGCCCGCCGCTGCGCGAGGGCATGGGCGCCTTTCTCGCGTGGATCTTCGACCCCGACCCCGACGCGGCCCTGCAGCGCGCCCTCGACCTCGCGCGGGCTGACGGCGCGAGCGCGCTCTACGCGGGCGGTCCTCCGGGGAACTACCTCGTGAGCGGCGTCGACGCGCCCACGCGCGCATGGCTCCTGGCGCACGGCTTCGACGAGCGCAGCGCCCACCTGGACCTCTGCGTCGACCCTCGCGGACAGACCCTCGACCCGCGGGTGGAGACCCCCGACGACCTCGCCGCTGCGCTCGCGTTCGTCACCGAGTCCTTCGGCGCGCACTGGGGCGCCGAGGCGCAGCGCGCGTCGGTCACGGGCGGGCTCCGGGTCACGCGCGACGAGCAGGGGCTCACGGGCTTCGTCGCGGTGGGCGGCAACAACGCCGACGCGGGCACCTTCGGCCCCGTGGGCGTGCTCCCCCGCGCGCGGGGGCAGGGGCTCGGCGAGGCGCTCACCCGCGGGGCGCTCCATCTCCTTGCGGCGCAAGGCTTCGACGAGGTCACGATCCCGTGGGTCGACCGCGCGTTGGTGCCCTTCTACGCCCGCGTCGCGCCGGCGCTGCGCGAGCACCCGCGCGCGTGGATGCGGCGCGAACTCTCACGGGAGTGAGGGCACGACGCGGTCGAAGAGCGCCGCGACGAGCAGCAGCACGGCCCCGAGGAGCGCCACGC
>JBILLI010000280.1:0-9066 GCA_044376155.1 Polyangiales bacterium | reverse complement strand
CAACGAGGCACAGCGTCAGGGACCATCTCGAAGCACGCATCACGCGCGAGCATACCGCGCTCTGTCGTCACCGCGGATCTACTCCCCCTGGAGCACCTGCACGGCCTCGTCGTGCGCCTCGCGCACTGCCGCGGCCTGCGCCTCGACGGGCTCGGGGGCGGCCGCGCTGGGGGCGCCGGTGGGCGTGCGCATCGGGGCGGGGCGCACGGCGGCGAGGGCGGCGCGCAGGCCGCTCACGTTGCGCTGCTGGCTCTCCAGGCGGCGGCTCGTGAGGTTGGCGCTGCGGCGGGCGAGGGCGAGGGCCTCGTCGAGGCGCTGCTGGGCGCGCTCCATGTTGCCCTCGCGGGCGTCGCGAATGGCCTCGATGGTGCCCGCGGCGAGCTGGGCCTCGGCGGCGACGCGCTCGACCTCGGGGTCGCGTCCGGTCTCGCGCCGCGCGGCGTCGTTCGACGAGCGGGCGCCGAGAAAGGCACGGCGTTCGCAGTGCCCCGCGCTGTCCATGGCGTCTTGGAAGGTCAGCACGGCGTCGAGCACCTCGACGCTGGCGTCGTCGCGCCGCCCGGGCACCGAGAGCCGCACCACAAGATCGCGAGAGGTGCCCTCGGTGATGTCGCCGAGGGGCACGCGCACCTCATTGCCGTTGCGGGTCGCGGGCATGCCCACCACGGACTGCACCTCGACATCGGGCCCGGCGGTGAGCACGGCGACGGCGTTGCGGCCCACCACGCGCTGCATGCGCAGCACCTCGTCGCGGAACATCGAGGCCACCTGCGCGGAGTCTTGCACGTAGTGAAAGCGCCCGCCGGAGTGCTGCGCGAGGTGGGCCATGACGGTCTCGTCGTAGTCGGTGCCGAGGCCGAGGGTGGTGATGGTGATGCCGTTCTGCGCGGCGCTGCGGGCCATGGCGTCGAGGGGCGCGCGGTCGTTGGGCACGCCGTCGGAGAGCAGCACGACGCGGTTGATCCCTTCGGTGCTGTGGTGGCTCGCGACCTCAAGGAGCCCGAGGCGGAGGCCGCCCGCGAGGTCGGTGGTGCCGCGGGCCTCCATGGTGCGCATGCGGGCGCGGGCCTCTTCGCGGCGGCGGCCGTCGAGCTCCACCGAGGGGACGAGCACGCGCGCCTGGGCGTCGAAGGTGATCACCGCGAGGCGGTCACCGTCGCGCAGCGCGTCGAGCATCGAGAGGCTGGCGGCGCGGGCGTCGTCCATGGCGCGCCCCTCCATGGAGCCCGAGGTGTCGACGACGAGGGCGACGTTCACCCGCGGGCGACGCGAGGGGTCGATGGCGCGTGTGCCGATGCGCAGCCGCGCGACCACGTCGGAGCGCTGCCCCGATGGGACGAAGCGGTTCGCGAGGGCGCCGTCGAGGGTCACGAGCTGCGGGTCGGTGCGTCCGCGCTGGCGGCCCGCGCAGCCGAGGGTGACGAGGAGGGCGACGAAGAGGAGCGAGAGGCGCGAGGTCATGCGTTCACCGTCGGGCGAAGGGGAGTGAATCGCAGGACGGACCGCGGGCCTTGGCGGGGCGCTGAGTAGAGATCCGTCCTGCGCGACGGGAGAACGCGGGAGGGGGCTCGGGGCTTACAGGCGCACGAACCTCAGTCGGTGCGCGGGGTGAAGATCCCGTCGGGGGAGACGACGTAGTGACGCCGCGGGATGCGCGCGGGGTCGAAGCGCGCGGGGTCGGGCGCGTCTCCCTCCATCCCGAGCAGCGGGAGCAGCACGGACCACACCCGCGCCGCGCTCCACCCCGCATCCCGCAGGGCGCGCAGCTCGGTGGATCCATGGCTCTTCGAGAGCTTCTTGCCATCGGGGCCGTAGAGCACGGGCACGTGCGCCCACGTCGGGGGCGGTGACCCGAGGCAGCGGTAGAGCAGGATCTGCGTGGCCGTGGCGGGCAGAAGATCGGCGCCGCGCACCACCTCGGTGACGCCGTCGCGCAGGTCTTCGCCGTCGGCGCGCATCACGATGGGGTCTTCGTCGGGGGAGAAGCCCTGCGATCCCCACACGCGGTCGGCGAAGGTGACCGACGCTCGGGGTGCGCGAAAACGCCAGGGGCCCAAGGACTTCGGATGATCCCGGCAGACGCACACCCCCGCGAGGCGCTGCGCGCGGGTGCAGTCGCAGCGGAACACCGGGACCCCGTCGAGGGCATACGCGCGCTGCGATTGTGGTGTCACCTCGCGGTCCCACTGGAGCCCGAGCCAGCGCAGGTCGTCGCGCTGCGAGGTCGCGATGTCGTCCCGGGCGCGTCCGCGGTCGAGGTCCTCGATGCGGAGCAGCAGGGTGCCGTGCTGCGCGCGCGCGCTCAGCCACGCGGCCGCGAAGGCCAGCGCGTTGCCGAGGTGGAGGTGTCCAGAGGGGGTGGGGGCGAGGCGTCCGGTGACGCGCATGGCCGCGGGAGCATACCGCGGCCCGGGGAGGGTCACTCCTCGTCGTCGTCGGCGTGCTGCGGCGTGCTGAGCAGCTCCCCGTTGGGTCCGTCGCGGCGCACGATGAAGGTGCGGCGCGAGAGCGAGTCGTCGTCCTCGCGGGCGATCACCGAGACGATGTTCGCGCCGGGCCGCAGCGGGATGGTCGCGTCGAAGGGCAGCCGCCGCGCGTCGTCGCCCGTGCGGTCACGGTTGGAGCGGTAGAACACCTTGTTGGGACCCACGAAGATGTAGAGGTCCAACACCCGGGCCTCGTCCGAGGCGAGGCCGCGGAGGGGGAACGACGGGCCGCGCACGGCGAGGGAGACCGCGCCCTCGGGTTCGATCATGGGCGGGGAGTTGTGCATCACCCCCACCACCGCGCGGGCCGCGGGCGCGCGCGTGCCCGTGCCCAGGGAGCGCATCGCCCAGGCGGGACGGCCCCCCCCGGTGTCGACCCGCACGAACTCGCCCGACTGGGCCATCACGGGCATGGCCATCCCCTGCGGCGCGCGGAGCACCACGCGCGCGTCGGCCGCGGGAGACTCTCGGAGCTCCACCTCGCTCGCGGCGATGAAGGTGCCCGTCGAGGGCTGCACCGTAAGGGGGTTGCGCACCGGCACGCGGATCTTCTGCGAGACCACCTCGCGGAGGTCTTCGTCGACGACGGTGAGCTCCAGCTTGAGCTCCTGGCCGCCGAAGGTCGCGGCGGTGTTGAAGGTGAAGCGCACGCGGCGCTCCTCGCCGGGCGCCATGTCGTCGATGTGAAAGCGCGCATCGTGCAGCAGAACCCCTGCGCCGCTGAGGTTCTTGACGCTCGCCTGGGTCGAGAACGAGCGGCCGCGGCCGACGTTCTTCACCACGAGGTAGAGCGCGAACTCCTCACCCGCCTGCACACGGCCGTCGAAGTTGCCCCCGCGGGGGAGCTCGGCGATCTGCCAGCCGTAGGCGAACACCGGGCGCTCCACGCCGCGGATGGAGAGGCGCATCGGCTGCGTCGTCGGCACGTGCCCGTGCGACTCGGACCATTCCAGACGGATCCCGTCGGTGCGCGACAGGGCGGCGCGGGGCACGAGGCAGCGCTTGGGGGTGCCCGGCGCCGGCCACGACGTGGTCCCCGGGCGGTAGCCCTGGAACTCGCACACGCCGAGCGGCGCGGTCCACGTGCGGGTCTCGCCGGGGTTCACCCGGCCGAAGACCAGCTCACGGTTCTCGAAGAGGGGGTTGTCGCTCTTCACGGTGGCGCGCAGGCGGTAGACGGGCGCGCGGCCGCGGTTGGTGACGGTGACGGTGAGGTCGAAGGCCTCGCCGGGCGCGCCGGTGTCTTCGGGCCGCGAGGTGCGCATCTGCACGTCGAGCTCCGAGGCGCCCTGGTCCGCACCGTCTTCCCAGTTCACGTTGAGGGCCTGGAGCGCGCGGCTCATGGCCGTGAGCTGCTCCCCTCGCACGCGGTCGAGCACGGCGCGGGCGTCGCTCACCTGCTCCCGGCGGCCCACCCGGGGCTGCGCCGCGAGGAGGTCCCGCGCGAGGCGGATGGAGAAGTCCTCGCGAAAGCCGTCGTCGCTGAGGTCATCCGCGCCGCGCAGGCGGAGCTGGTCGCGCTCCTCGGCGGCGAAGTAGTACGGCACCACCTCGGCGGGCGCCTGCCCCTCGCGGGCGCGGGTGTTCGTGAGGTGCGCCGAGAGGTCGGCCTCGCGGGGCCACACGCGGTCGGCGTCGATGTCCATGTCGAGGGCGTCGACCGTGGTGGGGCGCAGTTCCACATCCGGGGTGATGCCCACGCCCTGAATGCTGAGGTCGCCCGGGGTGAGGTACTGCGCGATGGTGATCTTCAGCGCGCCGCCGTCGGGGAGGTTGCGAATGGTCTGCACGCTCCCCTTGCCGAAGCTGGTGTTGCCCAGGATCAGCGCGCGGTTGTTGTTCTTCAGCGCCCCCGCGACGATCTCGCTGGCGCTGGCCGAGCCGCCGTCGATGAGCACCACGATGGGGTAGTCGGGCTCGGTGCCCTGCGCCTCGGCGTCGCGCGACTCGCGCTCCTCGCGGCGGTTGCCCGCGGTCACCACGATGGTGCCCTCGCGCAGGAAGAGGTCGGCCACGACGATGGCCTGCTCCAGGAGGCCGCCCGGGTTGCCGCGCATGTCGAGCACGAGCGAGCGCATGCCCTGCTGGCGCATCTGCGAGAGCGCGCGGGTCATCTCCTCGCCGGTGGTCTCGCTGAACGAGCGGATCTTCGCGTAGCCCACGTTGCTCGCGAGCATGCGGTTCTCGACCGAGCGCACGTTGATCACCGCGCGGGTGAGCTCGAAGCGTCGGGGCTGGGTCCAGCCGCCGTTGCCGGCGCGGGTGGTCCACACGACGACCTGGGAGCTCTCCGGGCCGCGCAGGCGGTTCACCGCCTCGGAGAGCGACATGTTCGCCGTGCTCTCCTCGTTGATCTTCACGATGCGGTCGAAGCGGCGCAGCCCCGCGCGCGACGCGGGGGTGTCGGGCATCGGGTTCATCACCGTGAGTTGGCCGTCGCGGATCGAGATCACGATGCCCAGACCGCCGAAGTGCCCGCTCGTCTGGATCTGCATCTCGTGCAGCGCCTCGGGCGTGAGGGCCACGGAGTGCGGGTCGAGCGTGCGGAGCATCCCGTTGGCGGCGGTGTACTCCAGGTCGCGGAGGTCGACGTCGGACCCGCGGAGGTGCTGCTGGAGGAACGCGAAGACCTCACGCCAGCGGGGTTCGAGGTCCCACGGGGCGTTCACGTCATCGACGCGAAAGGTCTGCTCGTGCGTGTCCACGCGCACGGTGACGGTGGGCGAGCGGTCCTCGTGTTGCACCAGCACCTGCGCCACGGATCGCTGGATCGCGTCGAGGCCCTTCAGCAGCATGTCGCGGGGGTGCACCCGGGCGGGGTCGACGTAGCTGTTGTTGATCTCCAGCATCACCCGGCGCATCACGGTCATGCGGGTGAGGTCGAAGTTGGGGTCGGGGGTCCTGCGCTCACGGCGGGGCTGCGCGAGCAGCGCGCGGGAGCCTCCCACGCCGAAGAGCCCGCCGTGACGGGTCACCGTCACGTACGAGGCGATCACGCAGGAGAGGAAGATCACCGCCGCCTTCCAGGCGACATGGGCGCGTTTTCTCATCGGGGTCGCGGAGTATAGGACCTCGCCGTGCGCTGCGCCGCATCCATTGCGCACGGCCCGTGCTAGGGTCGCGCCGCGCATGTTCGGCATCGGCGTCCCTGAGCTCATCCTCATCGCCATCGTGGCGCTGGTGGTGGTCGGTCCCAAAAACCTCCCCGGCACCCTCCGCGCGGTGGGCGCGGCGATCCGTGAGTTCCGCAAGGTCTCGCGGGAGCTCCGCGAGCAGGCGGGCTTCGACGAGGTCGTCGACGAGGTCACCCGCCCCCTCCGCGAGGGGCTCTCTGGCGTCGAGGCTGACGTGCTCCGCGAGCGGGTCGATACCGCGACGGAGTACCCCGAGGCCGGCCCCGACGACTACAACGCCCTCCCCGAGCACGCGATGGTCTACCCCGACGAAGAGCTCCCGGCAGAGGTCCCGGTCACCGCGGAGGCGCCCCGTGAATGACGGGCGGATGTCCTTCGGAGGCCACCTCGACGAGCTCCGTCAGCGCATCATGCGGGCGGGCTTCGCGGTGCTCTGCGGCATGGTCGTGGGCTGGAACTTCCGCGAGCCGCTCTTCTCGATCCTCCTGCGCCCGCTCGAGGTCGCGTGGTTCTGCCAGTCCCGCGGGCTCAGCGACGTGCGCCAGCCCGTGCGCTGGATGCTCGACCGCGGCGCCTTCGAGGCCGCGCGCGCGCAGATCCTCGCGCTGCCGCTGACCCAGCAGGGCATCCCCCCGGAGCCCACGGTGCACTTCCCCGATCCCACGTCGGCGTTCGTCGCCTACCTGAAGATCGCGGCCATCGGGGGCACGGTGCTCGCGCTGCCCGTGGTGTTCTGGCAGCTCTGGTCGTTCATCGCGCCGGGGCTGTACCCCAAGGAGAAGAAGCTGGTCGTGCCCTTCGTGACCCTGGCGACGGGGATCTTCGTGGGCGGCATGGTCTTCGGGTACCACCTCGTGTTCCCTGTCGCGTACCAGTGGATGCTGAGCTTCGCGGGGCAGGTGGCGAACTCCCACGTGAAGGTCACGCCGACCATCATGATGGAGGACTACCTCTCGTTCTCCGCGCAGATGCTCTTCGCCTTCGGGGTGGTCTTCGTGCTGCCCCTGCTGGTGTTCTTCCTCTCTCTCGCGGGCCTGGTGACCTGGCGGCAGCTCCTGGGCTTCGGGCGCTATTTCACGGTCATCGCGTTCATCCTCGCGGCGATCCTCACGCCGAGCACCGACGTGTACTCGCAGGTGATGCTCGCGCTCCCGCTGGTGGCGCTCTACTACGTGGCCGTGGTGCTCGCGTATTTCTTCGGGCCCAAGACCGCGCGCAAGTGGCGCTCCGCGGGCCCCGCCCCTGACGACACGCCCGCGGTGTTGCCGCCCGAGAAGCAGGCTGCCATCGAGAAGGAGCAGGCCGTGCGCGCGAAGGAGCAGGCGATCATCGACGCGAAGAAGAAGGCCGCGCTGGCGAAGCCCACGGCGGTGATCCCCGGGGTGAAGCCGGGGATGACCCCGGATGAGATCATCACGGCCAAGCTCCGGGCCGCTGCGCAATCATCGACGGCCCCGAAGCCTGCGTTGCTCACGACCCCCGAAGAAGATGCGGCCCGCGAGGCCAAAATCCGCGCGTGGCGCGAAGAGCTCGAGCGCGCCAACAAGAAGGAGTGACCCCTACACCGGCGCGTCGCGGACCATGAGGCCGAGAAGGTCTTCGAGGTCCTCGAGGAGGTGGTCGGGGCGCTCGGCGTGGAGCTGATCGCGGTGGCCGAGGCCATAGAGCACGGCCGCGGTGCACATCCCCGCGGCGCGCCCCGCGGCGATGTCTCTGGGCGTATCTCCGACCATCAGCACGCGCGAAGGGTCGAGCGCCATGCGGCGCGCGACGAGCAGCAGGAGGTCGGGCGCGGGCTTCGCGCGCAACTGGGTGCCGCCGCTGCCCTCGATGTGCTCGAAGCGGTGCGCGATACCGAGCGCCTCGGTGACCCCTACGGCGGCGTCGGCGCGGCGGCTTGTGGCCACGGCGAGGCGCATCGGTGGGCGGAGCGACGACAGCGCGTCGAGGGTCTCGGCCACCCCGGGGTAGAGCCGGGTGCGGCGGTATCCCCCGCGGAGGTAGGCGCCGCGGTAGGCGGTGACGAAGCGCTCGAAGTGCTGCGCGTCGGCCTCGGGTGCGGCGACGGCGAAGAGCTCCTCGAGGGGCGACCCGTCGACGAGGGCGGCGATGGGGCGCCGCGGGGTCAGATCGATGGCCCGAAAGGCCTGATGGAGGGCGTCGGCGATGTCGTCGGCGGAGTCGGCGAGGGTGCCGTCGAGGTCGAAGAGGATCGCGTCAAAGGGGCGTCGCACGGTGCGTCTTCGTACCACGGCGCCCCTCGCGGCCGCGATCTGGGCGGAAGGTGCTTGACACACATGGCCGCGAGGGATTGCAGTACCGCCCTCAATTCCGAGGAGCGGTGTGAGGGCGCGGCGATGTTGACGCTGATCGTGACGGAGAAGGGCGGCACCCCGAAGCGGATGGACTTCGACAAGGACGAAGTCACCGTGGGTCGTGTGCCAGGCAACGACATCGTCCTTCCGAAGGGCAACGTGTCCAAGCGCCACTCGCGGGTGGTGAAGCAAGACGGGCGGTTCTTCGTCGTCGACCTGAAGAGCACCAACGGGACGTATCTCAACGGGCGACGCATCACGACGCCGTCGGTGATCCGTCCGGGTGACAAGATCTACATCGGCGACTTCGTCGTGATGGTCGAGATGGAGGGGGCTCCCGCGGGCGATGACATGGGCGACGCGCCCGAGGAGGGGATGGACGAGGCCCCCCAGGGAGACGCTCAGGACAACGACTTCAACAACCAGGATGATGCCCCTCCCGCGTTCGGTCCGCCGGGCGGCGGACAGCGCCCCTCGGCGATGGCGGGCGGTGGTGCCCCGGGAGGGCCCCCGCGCGGAGCGGGGATGCCCGGGCGATTGGGAGGTCCTCCGGTGGGAGGTCCTCCCGCGGGGGGGGCTCCGCTGGGGGGGCCTCCGCGCCCGAACGCGATGGGGCCCGGCTCTGGTCCTGGCCTGGGTGCATCTCCGCTGGGCTCCACCCCGGGTGTTCGCTCGACCCTCGGGGGGCCCGGTGGGCCGCCTCCGTTGCGTGCAAGCCAGCCGGGCGGTCCGCCGCCGGGCATGGGTGGCCCGCCGGGAATGCGCGGCCCCGGCGCTGCGCGCGACGGAGACTCGTCGCCCTCGGTGACCCCCTCGCAGAACATGCCTCCGATGGGCGGCCCCCCGCCCGGGATGCAGGGTCCCCCGCCCGGGATGCAGGGTCCCCCGCCCGGGATGCAGGGTCCCCCGCCCGGGATGGGTGGTGGCCCGCTCGGCGGTCCTCCCGCGGGTCTTCAAGGTCCGCCCGGAATGGGCGGAGGCCCTCCCCAAGGACTTCAAGGCCCGCCCGGGATGGGTGGGCCGCTGGCTGGCCCGCCGCAGGGAATGCAGGGCCCGCCTGGGATGAGCGGTGGTCCCCTCGGGGGACCTCCCTCGGGGATGCAGGGCCCTCCGCCGGGCATGGGTGGTGGA
>JBILLI010000279.1:0-9078 GCA_044376155.1 Polyangiales bacterium | reverse complement strand
CTGGCTCGAGGCCGAGTCCATCCACATCATTCGCGAGGTCGCGGCGCAGTGCACGAACGCCGGGCTGCTCTTCTCGGGCGGCAAAGACCCGATCGTGATCTTCCACTTGGCGCGCAAGGCCTTCCGCTTCGGTGTACGCCCGATCCGCCTGCCGTTCCCGCTGGTGCACGTCGACACCGGGCACAACTACCCCGAGGTCAGCGCGTTCCGTGATGCGACCGTGGCCGAGACGGGCTCGCGGTTGATCGTCGGGCACGTCGAGGACTCCATCCGACGCGGCACCGTGAAGCTGCGCAAGCCCACGGCCTCGCGCAACGCGGCCCAGACCACGACCCTGCTCGAGACCATCGCCGCCCACGGCTTCGACGCCCTGATGGACGGGGCTCTGCACGGCGCCGACCGGGGGATGAACCTCAGGGCACGTAGCGCACCGGGGAAGCGGTGAAGTTCAGGTAGAACCACCAGCCCACGGTGCCGTCGTTCAGGCGGTCCTGGTCGGCGGTGCGTAGAAGCGAGGCGATGGTGCGACCTCCCACGATCGCGATGGTCGTAGGGAGCCGCGCGGCGGTCGCGTCGGCCTGCGTGAGGAACCCCCGGATGAGCCCGGTCTGGAGCTGCGTCGCGGGGTTGCTGTCGTAGCGCGCGCCGACCTGCGCGTCGCGGAGGCGCAGCGCGGTGCCCGCGAGGTCGATGACCAGCGTCGCGGCGCTGTCGCTCGCGAAGCACGACGGCGTCGGCGCGTTGATGCCGCGGCCGGTGGGGAAGGTGCCCGTGAGCGGCGCGAGACAGGCGGTGGTGCCGGTGAGGGTGTTGCGCGCGATGCTGGACGTGGGCGTCGCGCCGCGCGTGCACGTCGTCGACGAGAGCGGCGCGGTGCACGTCGCGAAGTCGATGGTGAGCGGGGTGGAGGCCGAGACCTGATCCATCGGGCGGAAATAGACGATCGGACTGAAGTCGACGTTGCCGTCTGGCGGCGTCGAGCGGTCCATGGTGAGCGCCCCGGCGATCTCGGAATTCACGTTCGACGTGATGTCGATGAGCAACACGAAGCGCGGCTCCTGCACGGTCAGGGTGGTCATGCGAAACGCGCGGGGCTCGCGGAGGCACGTCGCGCCGCAGCCGTCTCCGGGAGTGGTGTTGCGGTCGTCGCACTGCTCCATCGCGCTGACGACGCCGTCGCCGCAGCGCGCGGGGCAGTCGTTGTCTGTCGCGATGGACGCGCCCGGCGGGCAGCACCCATCGCCGTTGCGGGCCATGGTGATGGCCGCCCGGGTGCAGACCGCCGTGCAGCTCCCCGCGTTGGCGAGCGCCACGGCGGTGCAGGCGTCCGGCGCCGTGCACATCCGCGGGCACACGCCGGCGCCGCTCGTGAGGGCCGTGTCGCAGGACTCGCCTGGCGACACCACGGCATCGCCGCAGCGCGCGAGGCAGTCGTTGTCCGTCGCGATGGACGCGCCCGGCGGGCAGCACCGGTCGCCGTTGCGGGCCGCGGTGATGGCGGTGTTGATGCAGCTCGCGGCGCAGGTCCCGCCGCCGGAGAGCGTCGCCGTGGTGCACGCGTTCGGCGCGGTGCACGCCGTCGGGCAGGCGCCGGCGCCGGTGCGAATCCCGGTGTCACACGACTCGCTCCCGGAGCGCACGCCGTCGCCGCAGACCGCGGTGCAATCCGAGTCGGTCATCAGCGTCGCGCCCGGAGGACAGCAGCCGTCGCCCCCGCGGGCCATGGTGATCGGGACCGTGGTGCACGTGGCGCCGCAGGTCCCGCCGGCCTGCAGGCTGTCTGTCGTGCACACGTTGCCGTCGTTGCACGCCGTCGGGCATCGCCCCGCGCCCGCGGTGATCGCGGTGTCGCAGACCTCGCCGGACGACACGACGCCGTCGCCGCATCGCGCCATGCAGTCGTTGTCCGTCGCGATCGTCGCGCCGGGCGGGCAGCAGCCGTCGCCGGCGCGCGGCGCGGTGATCGGCGCGCTGACGCACGCGGCGAGGCAGGTGCCGCCCATCACCACCGAGTCCGTCGTGCAGGCATTGCGGTCGTCGCAGACCGTCACGCACGCGCCAGCCCCCGCACGGATCGCGGTGTCACAGCGCTCGTCCGGATCCACGCGTCCGTTGCCGCAGGTCGGCGCCGGGGTGTCCGCGGCGTCCGCGGCGTCCGCGGCGTCGACGGACGGAGTACCAAGGTCTGCGAGGACCGCATCGGGCGGAGCGTCTTCGAGCGCCGCGTCCGCCGGCCCGTCGATCGAGGGTGCGCCCGCATCGTCCGAGGGGGGTGTCCCGTCATCGCGCGCGGCGCCGATGTCGGGCTGTGCGCCGCCGTCCTCGACAGTCCCGAGATCTGCGATGGAGGCGTCGCCTGGTCCCGCCTCGGGCAGGCCCATGAGGAGTGTGGGATCGGCGCAGCCGCCGAGCGTCAGCGACGCGCCGACGCAGGTTCCGAGGAGGAGGCGAAGCCCGCCGCGTGACGTGTTCATGAGCTCTCCGTGCGGTGCCGACTGCATGTCGGCGCGGCCGACGGTACCACCCCTTTCGAGTTCTCCGCGCAGACGCCGAGGCCATCGCGACGCGAGACCTTCGGCCACGCGGCACCCTCAGCAGGGATCCGTTCTTTCTGCAGCGTGGACTCGAATCGTCGTGGTCTCAACCGTCACAGCGAGCCCCCACCCCCGAGGATCAGAAGTCCAACGCGGTGCGCCGATCAAGCCCCCTCCCCTCCCGCCCGCGTCCCCCGCGGGGCGGAACGCGAGGTGGTGGCGGAACGCGAGGGTTGCGGCCGGGAGGAGCGCGCGGCGTGAGGTGCGCGTCGGCGCACGTTCGCGTCGCCCCGCGAAGGAGCCGCACCACGTCGCCGAGGTCGTACTCTGGAGAAGTAGCGTCGGTCCTCCTCCAGCAACCGCTGCGACGATCGGTCGCATTGCGCGCGTCGCGGCCGGGCACTCAGTTCCGCCTCATGGACGAACGAGCGTCGAAGCGCGTCTCGGCGTTGGTCGCCAGCGCCATCAGCGGGCTCCTCGGCGGGTGCAAGGTCGACCCGAGCGCGGACACCGTCGCCACGCGGCCGGCTTGCGAGCGCCAGGTCGACGCGTCGACGCGGGACGTCCCGGGCTCGGATGTTCATGACGCCGCTGCGGCCGAGGCCGACACGCCCGACGTCGGCGAGGTCGACGCGTCGGCCGGCGACAGCGGTCGCGTCGTGCTGAGCACACGGAGAGACCCTGCGCTCACGTTCCGAAGCTTTCTGGCCGACTGCGCGCGGCGCGGCGGCTTCGTGCAGACCCACGCGACCTGCTCCGGGAACAACGCGTGCCGGGGATTCTCCTACAACCGCTTCGACCGCATCGTCACGGAACACACCTGCCGGGCGCTCAACGCCTGCGGCGGCATGAGCTGCGTCGAGACCGCGGCCGATCGGGGCCGGGCCGCGGCGATCCTCTACGCCTCGGACTGCGCGGGCTGCCACGGCGAGGAGCACTTCACGCTCTACCTCGAGGAGGGCGTCAGCGCCGAGGCCGCCACGGCGCGCTTCAACAGCCCCGCGCGCCGCGCCCAGCAGGGCGCCCTGGTCGCCTTCGGCGTTCAGGGCCACGGGGGCAGCGAGTCGGCGCCCGCGAACATGCCCGGGCGATGGGACGCCTACTCCCGCGCGGAGATCCTTCGCCTCGTGGACTACATCCACACGATCCCTCTGCGCACGAGTGAGATGGTGATCCTCGGGCTCACGCACGAGGTGAACCCTGACGGCGGCGACCCGGTGCCCCTCGACGCGAGCGTGCCCCCGGGATGAGCCCCGCGCTGCCCCGCGATGCCGTGGGCCTCGGGATGCGGCCGCCGCTCTACGCCGCCCTCCGCGCGCCGGTCGCTGGGGTCGACTACTGCGAGGCCATCAGCGAGAACTTCCTCGGCGACGCGGCGCCGCCGCGGTGGCAGCTCGACGCGATCCGCGCGCAGCGTCCGGTGGTGCTGCACGGCGTCGGGCTGAACCTGCTCGGGCACGAGCCCCTCGACGAGCGTTACCTCGACGCCCTCCGCGCGCTCGCCGACAGCGTCGACGCGCCCTTCGTCAGCGATCACCTGTGCTGGTCGGCCTCGCACCGTCGCCGCCACCACGACCTCCTGCCGACGCCCTATACCCCTGCGCTCGCCGCGCTCGCGGCGTCGCGCGCGGCGTACGTTCAGTCGCGGCTCGGGCGGCCCTTCGCCGTCGAGAACCTCTCCAGCTACGTGACCTTTGACGCCAGCTCGATGCCCGAGCACGCGTTCTACAGCGCCGTCATCGCCCAGAGCGGGTGCTACGCGCTCCTCGACATCAACAACGTGTACGTGTCGAGCCGCAACCACGGCTTCGACCCCCGCGCGTACCTCGACGCGATCGACTACACCCGGGTGCTCGAGGTGCACGTCGCCGGGCACGTCGTGCTCGAAGACGGGCTGCGCCTTGACACCCACGATCGCCCAGTCTGCGACGCGGTGTGGTCCCTCTACGCGCACGCGTGGAGGCGGGGCGGGCCGTTTCCCACGATGCTTGAGCGTGACGACGCGATCCCGGCGATGGAGGTCCTCGTCGACGAGCTCCGCCGCGCCCGGAGCGAGCGCGCGGGGGAGCGGCGAGGACGTGTCGATGAACGCTGAGGTTGGCGCGGCGCCCCCTTGCGACGCGGGCGAGCGCGACGTTCTCGCGTGGCTCGAGGCGCTGCAGGCGGACTTCGCCGACGCCCTGCGAACGCCCTGCGACGCGTCCTCGGGGACGCTCGTCGCGCGCGCGCCGGCCCCCGCGGGGGTCTCGCCGGCGGCCGGCGTCGCGGCGTACCAGCGGCAGTACTGGTTCCGGCTCTTCACCGCGATGCAAGGCGAATTCCCGCTCACCGCGCGGGTCCTCGGGCTGTGGTCATTCAACCAGCTCGCGCAGGAATTCCTGCTCGCGCACCCCCCGCGCGGCGTGGACCTGCACGACGTCGGCGACGGCTTCGCGGACTTCCTCAGCGCGCGGCGGACGCTCCCGCGCGCGGCGGTGCTCCGCGCCGCGTCGCGCGTCGACGAGGCGTGGCGCGCGGTGCTCTCCGCACCCGAGGTGCACGCGTGGCGCCCTCAGAGCGGCGACGCCGCGTCGCTCGCGGCCGTGCGGCTGCGCGCTGCGCCGACCTGGCGCGTGGTGCGCGATCGCTTCTCGCTCGTCCCCCTCCGCCGGGTCCTCGCCGACGACCCGGGCGAGGGTCGCTGCGCCGTCCCGCCCGCCGGTGCCCCCCGCGACTGGTTGATCCTCCGCACCCGGGCGGGGACCGTCGAGGCGCCGCTCGATCCGGTGGAGGCGCGCCTCTATGCCGCGCTGTGCAGGGCGCCGCTCGCGGAGGCGCTGGCGGCGGTTGACGCGGGGTGCGACGCTCCCTCCCGCGCGCGCCTCGCGTCGGAGCTGCGCGACTGGCTCGCCCAGAGCATCGAGTGGGAAATGTGGCTCGACCCGACAGAGGTGCGATGAGGACTTCGTTCGTGTTTCTCGCTGCGCTCGCAGGGTGCGGCGCCCCGGCGCCGACCGCCAACTCACCCGACGCGGCGCCGCGTGACGTGGCGCTCCGTGACACCGTCGCGGAGAGCGATGCCGCCGGCGACGCCGCCGCGCCGGACGCGCCCGAGGCGCTCTGCGCGCGCGATCCGAGGGTGCAGGCCCTCACCAACGACCTCGAACGGCGCGGTGACACGGTGATCGCACGTCGCGAGTCCATCACCCCGGCGGGATCGGCGCGCGCGGTCTATGCGTGGGTCGTGACGCTGCGCACCGACGCCGGCCCGCTGCCCGACGACGTCCAGCTCGCCGTCACGCCGCGGATGCCCGATCACGGACACGGCGCGCGAAGGCGGCCGACGGTGCGTCCGCTCGGCGGGGGGCGCTTCGAGGTGACGGACCTCGACCTCTACATGGACGGCGTGTGGACCATCACCCTCCGTGTCTCGTCCGGCGGCGCGACGGAGCAGGTCGTCTTCGGCGTGTGCATCGGTTGACCCAAGGGGGATACGCGCGCCAACGCGTCCCGCCCGTCAGGCCCCTCCCCCCTCCCGGCCGCTGCCCGCGCGGCCCGTACGATTGCCAAATCCTCTGCGTCCCAAGCGGTTGCAACACCCGCGGCCTCTTGCATCGGTCGCGCGCAGCCCCGTCGCATGCCGAGATGCGGCGCTGGGGATTCGCTGCGCCGCAGCGGCGACCGCAGCGCGCCGAGGGAGGCGCCGTCGACGAGCGCGTGGGCAGCGGCCGACCAGGACGCGGAGAGGGGCGCCGTGGAAGAGCGCACGGGACGCAGCCGACCGGGGCGCGGAGAGGGGCACGGTGGGAGGAACGCGCGGGTTGCGGCCGCACGGAGCGCGGAGAGCGAGGTGGTGGGAGGAACGCGCGGGTTGCGGTCGTACGGAGCGCGGTGAGCGTGGTGGTGGAGGGCCGCACAGAACGCGGTCGTGAGGTGCGCGGAGAGCGTGGTGGTGGAGGGCCGCACAGAACGCGGTCGTGAGGTGCGCGGAGAGCGACGTCGAAGCAGAACGCGAGCGCAGTGGCCGACCGGGACGCGAAGCGCGAGGGGCGCGGCGGCGCACGTTCGCATCGCGCTTGAATCACGGGCCGACGCTACCGCCGCCACGCTGACCACGACGCCGTGGAGCGAACGGGTGACACTCCGCGCATCGTCGCCCGCGTTCTGTCCGGGGTTACGGTCGCGAGAGCCATGTGTCTGCGCGGGCCCACTGCGCGTCGAGCCACGCCAGCGCCGCGTCGGGCTCCCGCGGGACCTCCGCCGCGCGCACCCGCCACATCGCCACCTCCACCCGCGCGCCGCGCATCGCGCCGCGCACGAGGGACCCGAGCGACGCCGTCGCCTCCCAACCCCGGTGCACGCAGAAGAGCACGTCTGCCTCTGGCGCCGCCGCGAACAGCGCGAGGGCGCCGCCGGGTCGCACGGGGAGCACGTTGCGCAGTTCGCGCACCCGCGCGAAGCGCCCGGCGTCGTCGCGCGCGAGGTCCGCCAGCGCGCGGTCGCGGCGCGCGGGGGAGAAGCGCGTGCCTTCGGGGTAGAGCACCACCGCGTCGCGCGCCCCGAGGCCCTCGGCGAGCCCCGCGACGCGCGCGACCTCCCGCGCGGCATCGCCCGATCCCCTGCGCACGAAGGCGTTCGGGATGCGGTGCCCCACGAGGTCCAGCGACGGGTCCCAGAGCAGCTCGCGCTTGAGCACGTAGCGCGGGTTCAAGCGACCGCGCCGCGCGAGCACCTCCATCGGCAGCAGCGTGTCGGCGCTGCTCGCGTGCCGAACGAGCGCGATGACCGGTCCGCCGGCCGCCGCCGCCTCGGCGCCCTCCACCGTCAGCGTGAAGCCGTAGATGCCCCGCAGCGCGTCGAAGAGCGAGCCCGCCCACCAGCGCTGCAGCGCGTAATGCCGCGCGCGGTCCCCCGACGGCGAGAGCGCGCCCACGACGCGCAGCGCCAGCGCGCCGACGATGCCCGCGACCTCGCAGGCCAGGTACACCGCGAGGAAGAGAACAAAGCGCGCCGTCGCGAAGCCGCTGCGGCGCAGGAGGTCATACACCCCCGCGAGGACCAGCGTGGCCGGCAGCGCCGCGAGGTGCAGCGCCGCGAGGACGAGGTAGAGCGGCACCGACACCGCCCGCCGCAGCGCCGCGCTCATGCCCGCGGCCACCACGGGAAGAACGCCGGCGTGCGCCGCACATACTCGGCGTAGCCCGGCCGCGTGCGCGTGAGCATCGGCTCGAGCATCGTCACCCCCGACACCCGCCGCAGCAGCACCGTCATCAGCACCGGACCCACCAGCGCGACGGTACCCCACGGCGCGTCGAGGGCGCAGAGGCCGAACCCCCACCAGAGCAGCGCGTCGCCGAAGTAGTTCGGGTGCCGGGTGTACCGCCAGAGCCCGGTGTCGAGCACCGTGCCGCGCTTCGTCGGGTCGTCGCGAAACGCCTGCAGCTGCGCGTCGCCCACGGCCTCGAAGGCGAAGCCCAGCAGCCAGAGCGCCGCGCCGAGCAGGTCGTTCCAGCGCAGCGGGTCGTCGCCGCGCACCGCGAGCGCGCACTGCAGCGGCGCGCTCACCACCAGCAGCAGCGCGCCCTGCAGCATGAACACCTGAAAGAAGCTCACCCACCAGTATCGCGCTTCGCCGAAGTGCTTGCGAAAGGCCTGGTACCGCGGGTCCTCGGGCTTGCCCTTCGCGCGGCGGTGCAGGTGCAGCGAGAGCCGCAGCGCCCAGACCGCCACCATCGCCACGAGCAGCACCTTCGCCGGCGACGGACCCGACGACGACACCGTGCGCAGCGCCACGGCGAGGAACCCGATGGACCACCACGGGTCCACGATGCTCGCGTCGCGCAGCCGCACCGAGGCGACCCAGAGCGCCGTGAACATCGCCGCCACCAGCAGCGCGTTCGCCGCGAGCACCGCGCTCATGACGGCGCCCCCGCCCACGATCCGAAGGTGACGCGTGCTGTGGTCATGCGCCCAGTAGGATGCACCACCGCCGCGACGGGCGCGCTCGACAAGCCAGGCGTCCGGGCTCGATCGTTGTTCAAGGACGCGAGGGCAGCGGCCGACCGGGACGCATGAGCGCGTGGTGGTGGAGGGCCGCACAGAACGCGGTCGTGAGGTGCGCGGAGAGCGACGTGGTGTCGGGCCGCGAGGGCAGCGGCCGACCGGGACACGGAGCGGGGCGCCGTGGAAGAGCGCACGGAACGCGGCCGACCGGGGCGCGGAGAGACGCGGTGGGAGAACGCACGGAACGCGGCTGGGAGGCGCGCGTGAGCGCAGCGCGTTGGAAGAACGCGAGGGCAGCGGCCGACTGGGACGCGGAGAGCGACGCGGTCGAAGAGCGCACGGGACGCGGCCGACCGGGGCGCGGAGAGGGGCACGGTGGGAGGAACGCGCGGGTTGCGGCCGCACGGAGCGCGGAGAGCGAGGTGGTGGGAGGAACGCGCGGGTTGCGGTCGTACGGAGCGCGGAGAGCGTGGTGGTGGAGGGCCGCAATGAACGCGGCCGCGCGTGTCGAGGGCAGCGACGTCGTGGCAGGGCGCGGGGATCTCACCCGCGGGGGACGCGG
>JBILLI010000278.1:0-9095 GCA_044376155.1 Polyangiales bacterium | reverse complement strand
GCTGCTCCGCGGGGAGGTTGGGGTCGAAGGGCACGAGGATGAGCTCGGGCCTCGGATCGTCGTCGAGCTGCACGAGCAATGGCCCTTGCGAGAACCGCTCGCGGGCGTCGCGCGGGAGGTCCAACACGCGCGCCGGGCGTCGCCCTTCGAGGGACCACCGCGGCGCCCACGCTCCCGCCTCCCACCGCAGGATGACCATGGCGCGGTCGCCCTCGACCGTCAGCAGCTCGGGCCGACCGTCTCCGTCGAGGTCCCGCACCCCCGTGAGCTCGGCGTCGTCGCGCCGCGCGCGGATCGCCCCGGTGCGGGCGTCGCGGGTCTCGAGGCTCCAGCGCCGCGTCGCGCTGTCGTAGAACGACACCGTGAGCTCGGGCGCGCCGTCGCCGTCGACGTCGGTCACGCTCTCGTCTTCGAAGGCCACGTTGCCGTTGGGCGTGTCGGGGCCGTTGGCCTCCCATCGCAGCCGCAGCGTGGGCGCGCCGTTCTCGCGCACGTGGTCATACACCGCGACGCGCCGCGCGCCATAGGGCGAGGGCACCGCGCTGTACCCGTTGGTCACCAGGATCAGCTCCCCCCCGGGGTCGCCGTCCAGCTCACGGATCACCGGCGTGGTGAAGGTACCGAAGAGCCCCGACGCGGGCGGGCGGAGGTCGTAGAAGAGCGCGCCGGTGCGGCCCGAGAACACCCGCATGTGGTCGTAGCCCAGGGCCATCACCAGCTCGGGCGCGCCGTCGCCGTCGAGGTCGCCGAGCACGTCGGCGTTCGTGCCGCAGGCGTCGGGCAGCGGCGCCATGCGCCATAGCTCTCGCGGCGAGGGATAGCCGTCGCGGAAGCTCAAGGCCATCGCGGCCACGGGGTTGCGCACGCACTCGCCGAGGTAGAGGTCGTCGCGGCCGTCGCCGTCGAGGTCTCCCAGGCGAACGCTCGACCCCAATCCACGGAGTGCCGCGGGCACCTCCCAGCGCACGCGCCCGTCGGCGCCGTCGAGCACCAGCACGTTGCCGCGGTCGGCGGTGACCACCACCTCGCGGCGGCCGTCGCCGTCGAGGTCCGCGAGGGCCGAAATCGTGCGGGCGTCGACGAGGGCCGACTCCCACACGAGGGTGTCGTCGGCGCGCTTGGCGATGACCTTGCCCGACGAGACGAAGACCACGTCGGTGACGCCGTCGCGGTCGACGTCGTCGATGGCGTACTGCGACGGGCCCAAAGCGCCGCCGAGGTAGTGCCGCCAACGAATGGTCGCCGAGGGGAGGTTCACGCGTCCGCTGGAGGCGCCGGTGCGCTGCGGGTCGTGCCGGGCCACGAGCCAGTCGTCACCCCGCGCGGCGAGGGTGCAGGTGAGCAGCGAGAGCGCGGCGCGGCGCGCGAGGCGGCGGGGAGCGTTCATGGGGTCGACCGGACCAGTGTAGGGGATGCGCTCGACCACGGCGTCCTTGAGCGCGAGGGGGGTTGGGTCCTACGATGCCGCGCCATGGACGCGCTCGACCGCTTTCGCGGGTCGATCCTGGGGCTCGCGGTGGGTGACGCGCTCGGGCATCCCACGGAATTCATCTCGAACCTCGGCTCCATTCGGGCGCGCTGGCCGCCGCACGGGGTCACGGGCTTCGAGCCCGCGGGACGTCACCCCGCGGGTACGTTCACCGACGACACCCAGATGGCCGTGGCCGTGGCGCGGGCCCTGTGCCGCGTGGGGCGGCGCGACCTCGACACCCTGATGACCGTGATGGGGGTGGAGTTCGTGGCCTGGGCGCGCTCCCCCGAGAACAACCGCGCGCCGGGGGGAACATGCCTCGCGGGCTGCCGCAACCTCGCGCGGGGCGTGCCCTGGCGCGAGGCCGGGGTGCGCGGGTCGAAGGGCTGCGGCGCGGCGATGCGCGCGGCGCCGGTGGGGCTCTACCACGAGCATGACCTCGACGCGCTGGTGCGGGTGGGCGCGGCCCAGAGCGCGCTGACGCACGCGCACCCCACGGGCGTGGCGAGCGGCGTGGCGGCGGCGGCGGCGGTGGCGCTGCCGCTGCGGGGGGGCGCCCTCGACGAGCTCATCCCGTTTCTGCGCGCGTGCCTGCAGCGGTTGACGCCGGCGATGATGATCGACGTGGGGTGCGACGCGGGGCTGGTGAGCGCGGTGGGCGCGGGCGAGATGCTCGGCGCGCTGACCCGGGCCGAAGCGGCGCTGTCGCAAGAGGCCGACGACGTGTGCGCGCTCCTCGGCGGGGCGTGGGTCGGCGAGGAGGCCGTGGCGGCGTCGCTCTGGTGCGTCGCGCGGGCGAAGGGGGACTTCGCGGCGACGGTGCTCCGCGCGGCGAACAGCTCGGGCGACTCCGACTCCATCGCGTGCGTGGCGGGCTCCATCGCCGGCGCGTTTCGCGGGGTCGAGGGCATTCCCCCGGTGTGGCGCGGGCAGGTGGAGAAGGGCACAGCGCTCGACGCCCTCGCCCGCGCGCTCCACGCGGCGGCGACGGGGGCGGGGGACGTCGCCCTGCACCCGAGCCTCGACCTCTTCGGCGCCGAGCGCTTCGGGCCCCGCCCCGAGGACATGGAGGGCGACGACGACACCGAAGTAGACCTGGACCGCAGCGCCCTCCGGGGGCTGCGCGGCTGACGCGCGAGAGGACCCATTCCCATGCAGACGCTCCCGGACCTTGCGACCCTGAGCACGGCGCAGCTCGCGAAGCTCGTCGCCTACCACAACCACCGCTACTGGGACCTCAACGACCCGGAGATCTCGGACTACGACTTCGATCGCCTGGTGAACGGCCTCAAGGCGGCGGAGCCCACGCACCCCGTGCTGCTCGCGATGGGCGCGAAGACCTCGGGCGAGGTGAAGCACCAGGCGGCGATGCTCTCGCTCGACAAGTGCTACTCCGACGAGGACCTCGACAAGTGGTCCGCGGGCTTCGTCGGCGACGCGGTGATGATGCCCAAGTACGACGGCATCGCCTGCTCGCTGCACTATGACGCCAAGGGTCACCTCCGCCTCGCGGCCACCCGCGGCGACGGCGTCACGGGCGACGACATCACCGTGAACGTGCGGGAGATCAACGACGTTCCGCTGCAGATCAAGGCCGCGCAGCCGGTGGAGGTGCGGGGCGAGGTCTTCATGAAGCTCTCGGTGTTCCAGCGGTACAAGGCCGAGGGCATGGCCAACCCGCGCAACGCCGCGGCGGGCGCGATCAAGCAGAAGGACCCGAAGAAGAGCGGCGCCTACACCCTCTCCTTCGCGGGCTATGACCTGCTCGGCGCGCCGGTGGCCTCACAGCAAGAGAAGCTGCGATGGCTCGTGGCCGCGGGCTTCGACCCCATCGACCACGAGGTGCTCCCGAAGGAGCAGCTCCGCGCGGGATACCAGCGCATGGCGCAACGGCGACCGGGGCTCGACTACGAGATCGACGGCGTGGTCTTCAAGGCCGACCTCGTCTCCGAGCAGGAGCGCCTCGGCGAGACCGCGCACCACCCGCGCTACGCGCTCGCGTACAAGTTCCAGGGCGACAGCGGGAGCAGCGTGCTGCGGGCGGTGGAGTGGTCCGTCGCGCGCACCGGCGCGATCACCCCGGTGGCCGTGGTGGACCCGGTCTCGCTCTCGGGCGTCACCGTCACCCGCGCCTCGCTGCACCACCCGGGCTTCATCACCAAGCTCGGGCTCTCCCTCGGCGCCGAGGTGGTGATGATGCGCCGCGGGGGGGTGATCCCCAACGTGGAGTTCGTCTCCAAGCCCGGGCACACCCCCGTGCCCATGCCCGTGACCTGCCCCTCGTGCGGCGCGGGCGTGCGTTGGGACGGCGACTTCGTCTACTGCGCCGCGCCCCGCACCTGCCGCTCGGTGGTCGTCGGGATGCTCGCGCACTACGCCACCGCCGTGGACATGCTGGGCTTCGGCGATGTCATCCTCGAAGGCGCCTACGACAAGCGCCTGCTGCGCACCCCCGGGGACTTCTACCGCCTCACGGTCGACGACCTCGCCACCCTCGAGCGCCTCGGCGAGAAGACCGCGAAGAAGCTCGTGGGCGAGGTCGACAAGAAGCGCGCGCTGGACCTCGCGACCTTCCTCCGCGCGCTGGGCATCCCCGAGCTCGGCAAGAACGTGTCGAAGATCCTCGCGGAGAAGTACCGCTCCCTCGACGCCGTGCTCGCCGTCACCGAGGCGGAGTTCTCGCAGCACCACGGCATCGGCGAGTCCATCGCGCGCTCGGTGGTCACCGGCCTGCGCGACGCCCGACCGCTCATCGACGACCTGCGCACGCAGGTGAGCATCGCCGACGCCGCCCCGAAGGCCGCGGCGGCCACCGCGAGCGGCGCGTCGGGCGGCGCGTTTCAGGGGCTCACGTTCGTCTTCACGGGCAAGATGGCCACGCTCGAGCGTAAGCCCGCCGAGGACACGGTGGTGAAGCTCGGCGGCACCGCCCTCGACGCCGTGAGCAAGGCCCTCTCGTACCTCGTCGTGGGGGACCTCAAGAAGCCGGGTGAGAAGTCTTCGAAGGAGAAGGCCGCCGACAAGCACATCGCCGCGGGCGCGGCGCTGAAGGTGATCTCCGAGACGGACTTCCTCGCCATGGTCGAGGCCGCGAAGCGCGCGCCCGTCGCGACGCCGCAGGCGCCGACGCCCGACGAAGCGCCCGACGAAGCGCCCGAGGTGGAGCCCCCCGTGCTGGCGGTCGCGGCGGTGTCCGCGCCGCCCGTGGAGGTCATCGCGACGCCGCCCGTGGAGGTCATCGCGACGCCGCCCGAGGATGCCCCGGTGCTCCCCGCGCAGCGCCCCGCCGGGGTGCTCGGCCCGGTGGTGCCGCCCGAGCCCACGCCCGCGCCGAAGCGATTGCAGGACAAGCGATTCGTGTTCGCGGGGAGCCTCGCGACGCTCGCGCAGGCCGAGGCCACGCGACGGGTCGTCGCCCTCGGCGGCGAGGTGCAGGAGCAGGTCGACGGCGCCACCACGCACCTCGTGGTGGGCGACAAGGGGCGCGCGGGCGAGAAGCTCTCGGAGGCGCGTCGGCTGCAGCAGGGCGGCGCGGGGCCCGAGATCCTCGACGAGCGCGCGTTCGGCGCCCTCGTCGGCGTCGGGCAGATGTCGCTCTTTTCGTGACACCCGGATCAAGTCCAATACGCTTGTTTCTCCGGGCGTCGCTGCGGTACGACTGCAGACGGCATGGACGCTGACGCGCCGCGGGTCGGCAAGGTCATCGCGGGGCGCTACCGCGTGGTGGAGCGATGCGAGCAGGGCTCCGCGCCGACGGCGGCGCGCGCCGCGCGTCTGGTCGACGGCGTCGAGGTGCTGCTCTTCGTCGTGCCCCCGTCGCACCTGGCGCCCGGCGGGTTGAGCCGCTTCGCCGCGCGCGCGCGCCCCGTGCGGGGCCTCGCCGAGGGGGGCTGGATGATGGTGCTCGACGACGGCGTCGACGGCGACGGCGCGGCCTACGTCGTCACGTCGTACTGGGCGCGCGAGACCGCCGAGCAGCGGGTGCGTCGTCAGGGCGGGATCAACATCCACGTCGCGGTCGATGTCACCCTCGACGCGCTCGCGGCCCTGGCCACGCTGCACCACCGCGACCACGTGCACGGCGGCCTCACCCCCGAAGACGTCCTGCTGGTGATGGGCGAAGACGGCGCGCTGCACGGGCACGTGCTCGCCGGGGGGATGCTCCGCGCGTTGGCGTGCGCCGCGCGTGACGATGACTCGCCGTTGCGCGCCGCGTGCGCCGCGCCCGAGCAGCGCCGGGGCGACGCCGGTGGCCCCGAGGCCGACGTGTGGGCCGCGGGCGTGCTGCTCTACCGATTGCTCACGGGCGCGCTGCCCTTCCCCGGCGCCACCGCGGCCGAGGTGACCCTGGCGGCCGCGACGCAAGACCCGCTCGCCCTCGACGCGCGCATCCCCGACGCGCTCCAGAGCGTGATCGCGAAGGCGCTCCAGAAGCGCGCGGGGGCCCGGTACACCGACGCGGCGGCGATGCGCGCGGCGCTGGTGGCGGCGCTCGAGGAGGCCGGGCTGAGGGACACGCCCCCGCCGTCGCCCGCGCCGCCCCCGGTGCGCCACGCGCTCGACGACGACGGCGCCGACGACCTCGACGCGCTCATCGCGTCGGCGCGCATCCCTTCGGACCGGCCGACCTCCGGCGCGCCGCCGGGCTCCCTGCGCCCTTCGCGAAAGCCCCTGACCCTCTCGCCGCCGCGGAGCATGAGCCCGCCGTCGGCGCCGACACCGCCAACAAACAGCGTCGTGCCCGCGGGCAGCTTCGACCTCGACGCGGAGGCCAGCGGCCAGGCCGCGGCGGTGGTGATCCCGAAGGCCGCGGCCCTGCCGAACATCCCCGTGGCGGGGTCGGTGCCGGCCCCGGCGCTGACGGCGATGTCGTCCCCGCGGGTGAGTGTTCCGCAGGGGCCACGCCCTTCGGCGCTGAAGCCGCCGCCGCGGGGGAGCATCGGCGCGGGGTCGGCGCTGCTCGTGGTGCTCGCGGTCACCGCCGGGGCGGCGTACCTGAGCCGGGACTTTCTGCGTCGCACGTTCTCTCCGCCGCGCTCGGGCCTCGGCGACCTCGAGCCCCCGACGGAGCTCACCGTTCGTGACGCCGCGCTCGCGGTGGCCATCGATGCGCCGCGGACCGACGCCGAGGCCGAGAGCCCGTCGGGGCCGTACCAGCCGCGGGTCGAGACGCAGGCGCCGGTGCAGTTCGGCGAGCAGCTCCGCGTGGCGATGCCGACGGGGATGACCGCCCTGCAGCGGCACCAGTTCGTGACCCACGCCAGCGCGGCGCCGCCGCCCCTCGCGTCCGCCGTGGGGGGCTTCGCGAGCTGCAGCGATGGTCGGGTCTACCTGCACCCCGGCGGGGTCAACGGCGCGCTCCGGAGCGCCGACGCCGACGTGCGCTGCGAGGGCGTGGACCTCGCGCTCACCGAGGACCTCGACGGCGACGCCCAGGGCGACATCGTGGCGGTGGACGCGCGCCGCGCGGCGCTGCTCGTGGTGACCTCGCGGCGGATGCGGGTCGAGCGCAGCCTGCCGATCCCCAACGCGTGGGCGGTGGTGACGGGGCTCGCGCTGGAGTCAGGGCGGCGACGTGAGCCCGCGGCGGTGGTGTATGTCGCCGGCGATGGGGTGGTGCCCGGCCTCGCCGCGGTGGGGTTGCGCAGCGGGCGGGTGTTCTGGCGGGCCGACCCGTCGCTGGGCGCGGCCGCCCCGGGAGACTACGGGCTCGTCGTCGCGGGAGACCTCGACGGAGACGGCGTGGCGGACCTCCTCGCGGGGGTGCTCCGGGAGGGCAACCACTGCGTCGCGGCGCTCTCGGGCGCGACGGGGGTGCCGCTCTGGCGGGTGCCGCGTTGCTCGCAGGAGCCCGGCGCGCAGTACCTCTCCGCGGGGCCCGACGTGAACGACGACCGCCGCGCCGACTTCGCCGTGGGCGGCGCGCAGGGCCGACGGGCGATCGTGCGATCGGGGCGCGACGGCGAGGAGCTCCTCGCGGCCCCGTCGGCCACCGAGGTGACCCCGGGCGGGATCGGGCCGGGGCTGTTGATGACCCCCGACCTCGCGCAGGACGGCTTCCCCGACCTCGCCGCCCCGAGCGCCGAGGGCAACCGCTCGGTGGTGGTGGTGATCTCGGCCAACGATGGCCACCGACAGGGTGAGATCCCGCTGGTCTACGACGGCGCGCCGGTGCCGCTCTCTGAGATTCGTGTGCAATATGTTGAAAACTTTGTATTTTCTGGCTCCCGATCGCTGCTCGTCGTGACCCCTGCCGGGGTGACGCTCTTCGGCGCGGCGCCGCGCAGTTGACGTCACAGCGCACAACGCGAGGGGGGCCTCGTGCATCCATGGGAGGAGTCGTGTTAGGAGCGACGAGCGCAAGGCGCGCCCCCGACCAGAGCGCAGGGTCCAACTGGACGATCGCTGGGAGGTGGAGTCGCGCGACGGTTGAACGCGGGGCGGGAGCCCACGAGGTCGGCGCCCGAGGCGCCGCGCGACACGAGACCGGGCCGGACCCCTCCTCAGGCGTTCGGCGGGTGATGCAGGCAGCGAGCGGAGCGACGACGTGACGATCTCAGGTCCCCCCAGGAACGGCATTGCCGACGACGATGATGACGGGCTCGTGCTCGACCCCGCGGTCGACGAGGGCGGCCGCGACGACGACGACGTGGCGGACGACGACGCGCTCCCAGAGATCCCCAGCGGCATCGACGCGCCGAAGGAGCTCCCGCCGCTGCCGCAGACGCCGGCCACCCTGGCCATCGCGCGGATGAGCGAGCGGTCCATCTCCCGCACCGTGGGGATGAACGCGTACCAGAAGGGCCGCGGCTACGCGCGCCGCGGCAACGTCATCGAGTCGAACATCGACGCGTGGAACGCCAACGGGCGGGTGCACGGCCGCGCCGCGGAGCCCTACGACGTCCGCCTGGAGATCACCGAGAGCGGCGGGTTCACCTCGGCGTGCACCTGCCCCGCGTGGCGCGGCCCCGAGCGCCACTGCAAGCACGTCGCCGCGCTGCTGGTCTCTCTCCGCGACCGCATGCGACCGCTCCGCGAGGCCGCCCTCCACGCCGCGCAGCAGACCCGCGAAGAGGAGCGCACCGCCGCGGCGAAGAAGCCCCGGGGCCGCGCCCGCGGGCACCGCGACGAGCCGTCGGCGCCGCGCGAGGTGGTGGTGGTCGACCGGGCGGGTCCGCGGGTGGTGAGCGCGGGCCCCGCGACCCTGACGAGCCCGCCGGTGAGTGCGTCGTCGTCGGTGGCGCCCATCGAGCTCCGCGCGGGCTGGCAGGTGTGGCTGCCCTCCTCCGACGCGCGCCGCGCGCCCGACTTCGAGTACCGCGTACAGCTCCGCAGCATGGCCATCGCGGTCACGGCGTACAGCGCCGAGTCGCGCTCGCCCCTCGCGCCCGAGGCGGCCATCGAGTCCCTCGGGGCCTTCGCGAGCCCGCACCGCCCGATCCTCCGCGCGCTCGCCCGAGCCGTGCGGGGAGGACGCGCGACGGCCGTGGAGCTCCGCGGCGAAGACGCCGCCGAGGTGCTCTCGATGATCCGTGATCGGCGGGTGCTCATCGAGCCCACGCTGATGGAGATGCGCTTCGTCGACGACCCGCTCTCGCCGAAGATCGACCTGGAGCTCAACGGC
>JBILLI010000277.1:0-9105 GCA_044376155.1 Polyangiales bacterium | reverse complement strand
ACCACAGAAATTTCTCCGCCGCGGCGGTATAGGTCTCCCGTGCCCCGCCCCCTCGCTGTCTTCGAGGCCCTGTGGTCCCTTCGCGGCCCCGTCGAGCACGAGCGCGCGCCCACGGTCACCGCCCTGCGCTATCGCCCCGAACGCCCCCGCGGCATCGCCCCCCTCATGGACCTCTGGGCCCCCCGCGCGCCCGCCGTGGGATCCGCGGTGCTGCTGCTCCACGGCGGCGGGTTCACCGTGGGCCACCGCGCGATGAAGCCCATGCGCCTGCTGGCCTCGCGCCTCTGCGACGCGGGCCTCGCGGTGGCCAGCGCCGACTACCGGATGATCTTTCGCGGCGGACGTCTCGACGAGTCCCTCGACGACGCCCTCACGGCCTTCGCGTTCTGGCGCGAAGAGTCTCAGCGTCGCGGATGGAGCGACGGCCGCACCTCCCTCGTGGGCCTCTCCGCGGGCGGCGCCCTCGCGGTGCTCGCCGCGTCGCAATGTGATCCCGCTCCCCACCGCCTCGTGGGGTGCTTCGGGCTCTACGACTTCGACGACCTCCGCGGCCCCCTCGCGTCGCTGCTCCCGCGCGTGCTCCTGCGCACGGGTGACCCCGCGCAGTGGCGCGCGCGCTCGCCCCTGGAGGCGCCGCCCACACCCGCGCCCACGCTGCTGCTGCACGGCACCGACGACGGACTCGTGCCGGTCGCGCAAGCCCGCGCCCTCGCCGCGCGACGCGAGGCCCTCGGGCTGCCCACGCGCCTTGTGGAGCTCCCGGGCGCGCCGCACGCGTTCTTCAACGCGCCCTGCGAAGCCGCCGACCGCTCCCTGCGCGAGCTCGTCGCACACCTCACGGAGCCTTGAATTTCATGGAATTTCAGCGCCCTGGACGTCGCCAGTGCCGCGCCTCGTCGGCCGCGCTGCTCACGACCTCGACGCGCGCGACCCGCGGCGGCGTCATCGAGACCGCGCGCTCGACCTCGAGCGCGTCGCTGAGCCGCAGGTTCACCCCGCGGAGCTGACGCGCGGCGCTCACCACCATGCGCCCCAGGAGCACCGACGCGAGTCCGCCACCCCCGCGGAGCACGGCCTCCAGCGCGGCGCGCTCGTAGCGCAGCAGCGTTGACGGCGCGGTGACCCACGCGCTCCATCGCTGGGGCACGAGTCGCAGCGCGCACTCGTGGCCGAACATCTCGCCCGGGGCCACCACCCGCAGGCGCACCGCGCCCGACGGGCGCTCGTGGACCAGCTCCGCACCGCCCTCCACGAGCAGAAAGCAGGTGTCGGCGCGGCGGCCTTCGGTGAGGAGCACGGTGCCCGCGCCCGCGCGCATCCCTTCGCCGCAGGCCACGAGGGCCTCGACGAGGGTGGGGTCGGTGGCGCGGAGGTCCGTGCCGATGAGGAGTCGTTGGGCGAGGTTCATGCGGTGCGTCGCTGGGGGTTGGCGGGCGCGTCGGCCCGGGGGACCACGCCCGAGCGCGTCGGCGCCGCGGGTCCGAGCTGCGCGAGGAGCAGGTCGTCGGTGCTGTCGAGCCGCGCGATGAGCCCGCGCAGGAGCTCATGGAGCAGGGCCTGCGCGGCCGCGGGCACGTGCGCGAGGAGGGCGCCGAGGGTGTCGCGAGAGAGCGCGAGGACCTTCACCTCGGTGCGCGCGAGCACGGTCGCGGCGCGCGGCGCGGGGTCGACGCAGGCGAGCTCGCCCACCACGTCACCGGGGCCCAGACTGGTCACCTCGCGGTGCCGTCGGTCGCTGCCGCGGAGCTGCACCGAGAGCGCGCCCTCCAGGACCACGAAGAGCTCATCGCCCGGATCACCATGACGAAAGATGATGTCTCCGCGGGCGTAGGTGCGCGGTCGCAGGCACGCCGCGAGGGCCTGCAGCGTCGCGGCGTCGAGGCGCGCGAAGCCGCGGTGCGCGCCGAGCGCTTCGTGGGGGGGTGACATGCGCTGCTCCCTGGTGCCTCCCGTTGGGCGGCGTTGGATTTCCCCCCTTCACGGCCGCGCCGCGGCAGGCTTGAAGGTCGGACCGGGACGTCCGGTCCGCAGGCGCGAAATGTGGGGTCGCGACGGGGGCGTGAACCCTCTGCCCATCGCCCGCAACGGATCGCACTCGGAGCCCTCCCCGAGGGCCCACGGAAGGCGACGGCGATGAACGCACCCAACCGACTCCTGCTGCGCGGCGAGACCCTGACGGCGGTGATCCCCACCCGCGACGACGCGGCCCGCATCACCGCGGCCGTCACCGCGGCCCTCGAGATCGCCGACGAGGTCATCGTGGTCGACGCCGGCTCCGACGACGCCACGGCCACCCTCGCCCGCCGCGCCGGCGCCCGGGTGCTCACCGCGCCGCTCTCCCGCGCGGGCCTGCTCGACCATGGTGCCCGCGCCGCCACGGGCGACGTGCTGCTGCTCCTCGACGTCGACAGCGCGCTGCACGCCGACGCGCGGCAGGGGATGCGCGCGGCCCTCACCGACCCCGCGGTCGTCGCCGGGAGCTTTCGCGTGCGCTACGAGCCCGACACCCACCGCGCGCGCTTCGTCGCGTGGGTGATGCACCGGGCCAACGCGCTCGGCCTCGGCGCGGCCTCCGCGGGGCTCTTCATTCGCCGCGACGCCTACGCGCGCATCGGCGGCTTTCGCGAGGGCGCCCTGCTCCCGCGGCAGGACCTCCTGCGACGCGCCGCCCGCTGGGGCCGCGTGACCTACCTCGCGGACCATCCCCTCGGTGTCAGCGCCCGCCGCCTTCGCCGCACGCCCCTGCGCACGCTGGCCCTGTGGGCGCTGCTGCGCACCCTCGACGCGCTGGGCGTCACGGCCCGGGCGACGTGACCGGCAGCGGGTCGTAGGCCTCGACGCGAAAGCAGAAGGCCACCGACGGCACGAGGAAGCACACGGGCGAGGCGTCTCCCACGATCGCCCGCGCGGCCTCGGAGCGCACCTCGCCCTCGAGCGCCACGCAGTCGCTCACGGGGATGCCCAGGTGGATCTCCTGCCGCGACACCCGCTCCCGCCACGGCTGCGCGTCCATCGCGCGGTCCTGCGGCACGCAGTATTCGAGGAACGCCGTGAGGTCCGCGAAGCACTCCCGCCACGGGCCCTCCCAGCGCGCGTCGCGGTAGACCCCGACGCCGTCCCGCGCGGGGCGGAGCGTGGCCGTCGCGTCGGGCGCGCTCCCCGTGCCCGGGTCCAGCGCGAGGCGCACCGTGCCGTCGTCGTCGCGCGAGAGCGAGGCGCCCCGGAGCACATGCATCGGCATCCCCTCGGAGAAGAGCCGCGCCGCCAGCGCGGGCACCGTGCGATCGGCCGCGTTGGTGATGAAGCGAATGCCCTCGCGCCCGGTGCGCGGGTCGCGCACGTGCACGCGCCAGTTCGTCTGCACCAGCGCGGGCAGCAGCCGTCGTAGCGGGCCGAGAAAGGTGAACCCGAAGTGCCCGTGACGGTAGGTCAGAAAGGTCAGCAGGGCGTAGCGTCCCTGCGGGCCAAGTCGTTGCAGCGCAAGGCCTTCGGGCACGAACGGGGCGAGCCGCTCGGCCTCCACGAGGTAGTTCACGTAGACCACCCCGGTGATGTCGCTGCGCATCTCGGGCACCGGCAGCGGCTCCAGCAGGAGCTGCATCACCCGCGAGTTGGCCACGATCTCCGGGAGCGTCACGAGCCACGCGGGGCCGGGGTGACGCCAGCGCGCGAGGCGTCCGTCGGCGGTCACGGGCAGGGCCTGCAGCAGGAACTCCTCGCACTGCACCCACCGCACGAGGGTCAGCGACGACCACCCTGCCAGCACCGCGCCGAGCGGGATCCCGCGGTCGATCACGGCGCCAACGAGCGCGCACACCGTGAATCCCAGCAGCGCGGCGAGCACACCCCGCGCGAGCAGCACCGGCAGGCCCACCAGCGCGACCTGCAGGAGCACGCCGATCACCGACTGGATTTGCACCTCGCCGAGCGTCTGCGCCGAGGCCGCCACCGCGAGGCCCAGCAGACGAAAGCCAACGAACAGCGCGTAGAGCCCCAGCGCGATCCAACGGTCCCCGCGATCACCGGGCTTCGCGGGGAGGGGCACACACAGCGCGGCCGCGATGACCGAGAGCAGCAGCGCGGCGAGGTGCGCGGGCACCGAAGCGCGCATCGCCGGGACCACCGCAATGACGGTCACGGCCAGCGCAGTGAGGGCCGTGACGGACGGTGAGGCCACCGCGAGGATCTGCATCGGGCGCGAGATCGTCACGGGCTGCGTCACGCGGCCTCCGGGGGATGTTGTCGGGGACGAGCGCCGGTGTCAGCGCCGCGAGCGAGAGATCACCAGCGCGTCGCGCCGATGGGGGCGCTGACCACGGGGATCGGCACCTGGGGCGTGGGGCCCGCGTAGCGCGTCTCGGGCATCGCGGGCTCGGGCGTCGGCGTGCCCTCGCGAGGTCCGGTGGTGGCCGTGGTGGGCTCCACCCGCTGGTACACCGCCGCGTGGCGATCGGCGTCGCGGTGGGCGACCGTGCGGTTGGAGTCGCACCGCGCGAGGGGGCCACCAACGGCGTCACCCGTGGTCGCGCAGCCGCCGAACAGCGAAGACACCGTGACGAGGAGACCGAGGGTGAGGGCAGTCTTCATGACTCATCATTGTCCGAGGGATCTCCCCCCTTGGCAAGGCCGTACTCCCGAACAAGCTGGGAGAGCCTTGGGCGCTTCATGCCCAGCAGGGCCGCGGCGCGGGTGATGTTCCCCCCCGACTCGGTGAGGGCGTGGGCGATGCAGCCGCGCTCGAGCTCCCGGCGCATGTCGAAGAGCGAGACGCCGCCGTGCCGGATGCGGTCATAGACCACCTCCACCTCGTTGCGCTCGGGGGCCTTCGGCGGGATCGACGCGCTCGCCCCGCTGTGGGTCGGCGGTGACAGCGGGGCGCGGGCGGGGTCGGGCAGACCCTGGAGGTCCTCGGCGAGGATCTCCTCGCCGTCGGCGAAGAGCGCCGACGCGCGGAGCACGTTCTCGAGCTCGCGGATGTTCCCGGGCCAGGCGTGCTCCATGAGACGTCGCAGGGCCGAGTTCGAGAGGCGTTTGCGGGCCTCGTCGTGGCCCCGGGCCTCGCGCTCCAGCACCTGCGCGGCGATGAGCGGGAGGTCCTCGACGCGCTCGCGCAGCGGCGGAAGCTGGAGGGTGAGCGAGGTGAGGCGAAAGTACAGGTCCTCGCGAAAGCGCCCCTCGCGCACCATCGCCCCGAGGTCGCGGTTCGTCGCCGCGACGATGCGCACGTCGACCCGCAGGGTCTCGTTGCCGCCCACGCGCTCGAAGGTGCGCTCCTGCAGCACGCGCAGCAGCGCGGCCTGCGTCGCCGCGGTGACGTCGCCGATCTCGTCGAGAAAGATCGTGCCCCCGTCGGCGAGCTCGAAGCGCCCGCGGCGACGTCGGTCCGCGCCCGTGAAGGCCCCGCGCTCGTGGCCGAAGAGCTCGCTGAGCAGCACGCCCTCACCCAGCGCCGCGCAGTTCACCTTCACCAGCGTCGCGCGTCGGCGGTGCGAGCCCGCGTGGAGCGCCTCGGCCACGCGCTCCTTGCCCGTGCCCGACTCGCCGCGCAGGAGCACGGTCACGTCCTGCGGCGCCACGCGCGCGATGCGCCGACGCAGGTCACGCATCACCGCGCTCTCACCGAGCAGCCCCATGGAGTCGCCGCTGGGCGCGTCGGGCACCACTGCGCGCGGGCGGCGCACCCCCGACGCGAGCACCTCCAGACGTGACGTGAGCGCCCCCACGCCGGTGCGACCGAGCTGCGCGTCGAAGCTCACCCGCATGGCTTCGGGCACCGCCCCAAGCAGCGCGCGCCGCTGGGCCTCGGCGGTCTCGGCGTGGCGCCGCGCGGCGGCGTCGTCACCGCGGTCGAGGAGCGCCAGGGCCATCGCCACCGACGCGCGAAAGCGCAGGTCGCTGTCGCCCGTGGAGTCGGCGAGCTCGATGGCCCGCTGCGCGTCGGAGAGCGCGTCGCGCCCCAGGGCCCGCGCGAGCTCGGCGGCCACCAGGGCGCGGTCGGTGCGCAGCCGCGCGCTCAGGGCGGGGTCTTCGGAGACCTGCGCGAGCTCCTCCTGCGCGCGCTCCACCGCGCCGTCGACGAGCGACGCGCGCACCCGCAAGAGCCGCGCGGCCGTCTCGCGCTCACGGTCGCTGGCGGCGGCGTAGATCGTCACCGCCTCGTGCAGCGCCACCCGCGCGGCGTCGGTGCGCGCGTCGGCGATCTCGACCTGCGCGCGGAGCATGAGCCCCTCGGCCGCGAGCGCGTCGGAGAGCCCGCGGGCGACCTGCGAGGCGTACTCGCAGAGCCGCCGCGCGCGGGTCACCTCGCCCACCTGCACGTAGAGCTCCCCGAGGTTGTTCGCGACCCGCGCGAGAAATCGCCGGTTGCCCACCCGCGTGAGGATCCCCAGGGCCTCCTGGTACGACTGCAGCGCGTCGCCGAAGCGGCCCTGGAGGTGCGCCACCACGGCTTCGTTCTCGCGCAGAACCCCTTGGAGCATGAGCGCGCCGCCGCGCTGCGACACCGCCCGGGCCGCGGCGAACTGGCGCACGGCCTCGTCGAGGTCGCCGCGCCAGATGGCCACCACGCCGAGGTTGATGAGCCCGCGGAGGGTCTCGGTGGTCGAGCGGCGGGCGCGGGCGCGCTCGAGGCTCTGGAGCGACCAGTCCCACCCCTTGTCGAGCTCGCGGCGCACGAGAAAGACCTTGGTGAGGGTGTTGCGCGCCTGGGTGATGGTGTCGTCGTCGTCCCCCGCGAGGTCCAACGCCTTGCGCGCCAGGGACTCCGTCGCGTCGAGGTCGCCGCGGTGGTAGTGCAGCTCGGCCCGCGTCGCCGCCACCCGCCCCTGCGCGAGGGGGTCTCGGGCCACGAGGTCGGCGCGGTCGAGCGCGGCGGCGGCACGATCAAATTCCCCCGAGGCGAGGGCCAGGGTGGCCTCGAGCCGCGCGAGCTCGCCGTCGTCGGGGTTGAGCTGCTGCGCCCGCGCCACCAGCGAGAGCGCGTCGCCCTGCGCGCCCACCGAGCGCGCGGCCACGGCGGCGAGGCGGGCGAGCTCGCGCATCGACGCCGCGCCTGCGTGGGGCGCGACCTCTCGCGCGAGGTCCAGCGCCAGCGCGGGCGCGTGCCGTCGGAGCAGCGCGCGGATCACCGCGGGAGACTCCTCGGCGGCGCGCGCGTAGACCCCGCCCGCGAGGCGGTGGGTGAGCACCTCCTCGGGCGTCGCCCGCCCCCAGCTCTCCAGCGCCTCGGCCAACGCGCCGTGCACCGCCGCGAGCTCGCCCTCCGCGAGGCGCTGACACACCAGCTCGCCGTCCTCGTGGCGCGACAGACCCACGACCACGTCACCCACGCCCGGGTCCAGCGCGCGACGCACCAGGCCCGCGCCCGTGAGGGCGGGCACCGCGCGGGTCACGGCCTGCGCGTCGAGGTCCAGCGCCTGCGCGACGACGTGCACCGGCAGCGGACGGTCGGCCAACGCGAGCACGCCCAGCACGCGCCGCCCCACGTCGCTGAGCTCATCGACCCGCGAGGCGATCTCAGCCTCGCGGGGCGGCGGCAGGCGGTCGAGGATCGCGAACAGCGCCGCGGGATTGCCCCCCGCGGCCTGGTGCAGCCGACTCGCGACGACCTCATCCGCGAGGATCTTGCGCACGCCCTCCAGGTCCAGGCCCTGCAACGCGAGCTGCGCGGCGCGTGGGTGCTCGGGGTGCGCGGCGGGATCGGTGAGCCGCGAGGCCACCGCGAAGAGCACCGGCGGCGCGCCCGGAGAGGGCTCCCCGAGGGGGCCCGCGGCGTCGAGGATCGCCCGCACCAGCGCGCGGGTCGCGGCGTCGACGCGGTCCCACCCGCGGAGCAGCACCAACGCGGGGCGTCGTCGGCCCACGGCGCCGAGCAGCCGCGCCACGGCCTCGATGAAGCGCACCGAGAGCTCCTCGTCCTCGTCGGCGTCGAGGTCGTCGCGCGCCCGCACCGCGCGCTGGTTCACCAGGGGCGCGAGGGCCTCGAGGTCCCCCGGCGCGAGCAGGTCGTGCTCCTCGCGGGCGCGCAGCCACGCGAGGGCCTGCGCGGCCACGGCCATGAGCGGCGCATACGCCACCGCGCGCACGCAGAAGCCCTCCAGCACCGCGAAGCCCCCCGCGCGGCACTGCTCCCGGAGCTCGTCGAGGAGCCGGGTCTTGCCCACCCCCGCGGGCCCCACCACCCGCACGAAGGCCGGACCTTCGCCCACGGTCGACTCGACCCGCGCGGTGAGCCACGCGAGCTCGCGCTCTCGACCGACGCATGCGGTCATGAGACGCGCACCGGGTTGGGTGACGGGAATGCCACGGAAGGATGAAGGGCCATGCGGCGCAACCGAACAGGGATCTTCATACACCCTCCCGCGCGCCATCCGAATCGACATCGGCGGCGTAGTGCGTGTTACCTCTGCGCCGCGGCGGCGTAGAGCGGTACCGTGCGCCGTCGTGAGCCCCCGGGGCCTCACCTCGCGTACCCCAAGATCCCCACCTGGAGATTTCCCGACATGAACAACGACCTGCGCAGCAAGCTCTTCGTGATGGTGACCGCGGCCCTCGGCACCGGCGCCCTGGCCTCGGCGTGCTCGTCCAGCACGCCCGCCCCCGCCGCCACCGCGGCCCCTGCGGCCTCCAGCGGCGGCAGCGGCCAGGCCGGCTCCTGCGGCGCCCACTCGGGCGGCACCGGTCAGGCCGGTTCGTGCGGCGCGCACACGGCCCCCGCCGCCGCCCCCGCCGCCGCCCCCGCCGCGGCCCCGGCGACGCCGCCCGCGTCGGGTCAGTCTGGCTCGTGTGGCGCGCACTCCGGCCAGGCCGGCTCGTGCGGCGCGGCCCCGGCCGCCGCTGCCCCTGCCGCTGCGCCCGCCGCTGCCCCCGCCGCTGCCCCCGCCGCTGCCCCCGCCGCTGCCCCCGCCGCCGCCCCCGCCGCGACGCCCGCCGCGACCCCCCGCCGCCGCTGAACCGATGCCGCCCCTCGGGATCGGCCTTGGACTTCGCGCGCCGCTGCTCGACGATCTCCTGCAGCGCGCGCCGAACTGTCTCCAATGGCTCGAGGTCTCTCCCGAGAACCACCTCGGTCGCGGCGGGTTCTTTCAGCACATGCTGGCGCGCGCC
>JBILLI010000276.1:0-9180 GCA_044376155.1 Polyangiales bacterium | reverse complement strand
TGAACTCGCGGTCGAAGCCCGTGGTGCCCTGGAGGCGCACGGCGCGCATGAAGCGCTCGATGGCGCGGGTGTGGAGGGGCGGCAGCACCCGCGCGCCGACCGCGGTCGACAGCACCGCCGACGCGAGCACCGCCGCGCCGAGCGCCCAACGGCGCGGAGAGAGCGCGACGAGGCGAGGGCGCGCGGGGTCCTCGGCGCGCATCGCGGTGACGCACGCGGCGAAGAAGACCCAGCCCAGCGCCGGGAGCCAGACGCCGACGCGCACCTGCCCGGCGAAGGCGAAGCTCGCGACGCCGAGGGCGAGGGTGAGCCGCGCGCCCGCTTCGGGCCGGGCGAAGACCCCGCGGGTGATGGCGGGGAGCGCGATGGCGAGGGTGAGGTTGCACCAGAGGCCGTTGAGGGTCTCGCGCGGCCCGCTGGCCTCGGGCGCGAGGGACGCGCCGAGGAAGAACCCCGCCACGGCGACGACGCCCAGGATCACCCGCTGCGCGCCCCGACCCACGTCCACGGCGCCGCCGAGGACCGCCGAGAGCGCGAGCAGCCCGACGGCCACCACGCCGAGGGCGACGTTGCGGGTGGCCGCGACGATGAGCGCGGCCAGCACCGCGAGGGGCCCGAGGCCGACGAGGCGCGCGCTCACAGCGCCACCGCCTCGCCGCGTTGGATCACGCCGGCCCGCGCGACCACCAGACCCTCGGGGGCGTCGGCGTGGTCCGGCAGCACCGCGACGAGGTGGCAGCCGATGCCGGTGCGCCCCAGGCTCGCGGTCACGGCGCGGCGTCGCGCGTCGGGGTGCAGGGTGATCAGCAGGGCGGCCGAGAGCCGACCGAGGTAGGGGCGCACCGAGCGCTCCACCGCGTCGCCGTCGAAGGCGACGTCACCCCGGATGCACGCGAGGATGTCGAGGCTGGCGTTGAGCACGCTCTCGGCGGAGCCTCCGCGCGCGGAGAGCTCGTGCACGTCGCGGCCGACGAGGAGCAGGTCGATGAGCGCGTCCTCGCGCGAGGCGCGGCGGATCACCCCCGCGGCGAGGGAGATCGCGGCCTCGAAGAGCTCCGGGTCGGCGTCGCCCACCTCCGCGTCGAGGATCACGGCCACGCGGCGGAAGTACTCCTGCTGGTACTCCCGCACGACGGGTTGGCCCACGCGCGCCCAGCTCCGCGCGTGCAGGTCGCGCACGGGGTCGCCGGGGCGGTAGGGGCGCACGCCGCGGAGGTCCATCGACTCGCCGGTCTGCACGGCCTGGGCGACGCCGCCGGGCTGGTGCCGCTGGCCGAGCTCGACGCCGAGTCGCTCCACCCGCGCGGCGCGCGGCACCACGATGAAGCGCAGCCCGGGGGAGTTCACCGCGGGGCCCTGCGTCAGTCCGAAGGGCGCGAGGGCCGAAGCGCGAAAGGGGTCGAGGTGGTGCTCCCCCCGGTCGGAGAAGCGCGCGCGACACACGGTCGTCGCGGCGCCGCCGGCGGGCACCCGGGTGAGCGTCGGGGCGACGCCCGACCAGCTCCCATCAGCCCAGGCGCCGTCCCACGGGAGGAAGGGGCCCGACACCCGGGCGGCGAGCACCTCGCGGTCGCCGTCGTTGTGCAGGGTCACGGCGAAGGAGACCACGTCGCCGATGGCCACGCGCGCGGGCTGCGAGACGGTGAGTCGCGCGCCGCGCATGGCGACGAAGCGCGAGACCAGCAGCGCGCCGAACATGAACCCCGCGAGGCCGCACCAGAACAGATACACGTCAGTGCGGTCGACCTCGAGCGCCAGCACGGTGCTCAGGGAGATCACCCCGAGGGCCCATTGCCCCTCGATCGTGAGGGCCTCGTAGAGCGCGCCCAGCGGACGCACCGCGCGGCCGAACCGCGTGCGGCGCCACCGCTCCCGCTCCTCGTTGGTGGTCGGGATCAGGATGTGGTTCAGCCGCGCGAGGTTGAGCCGCGACACTAGGTGGGCACCTCCACCCGCGGCAGCAGCGACAGGATCATCGACTCGGTGGTGGCGCCGCCGTAGCGCGCCTGCGGCGTGGGCACGACGCGATGCCCGAGCACGGCACCCGCGAGGGATTGCACGTCGTCGGGGCTCACGTAGCGCCGCCCCTGCAGGAACGCCCGGGCCTGCGCCGCGCGAAAGTACGCGATGGCCCCGCGGGGCGACACGCCCAGGGCGAGGTCGCGATGGTCGCGCGTCGCGGCGACGACCCGCAGGAGGTACCGCCCCACGCTCTCGCGCACCTCGACCTCGCGCACGCTGCGCTGGAGGTCGAGCAGCGCGGGCGCCTCCGCGAGGGGCACGAGCGCGTCGATGGGGTCCTCGCGCTGCCGGGCGTAGAGCATCGCGAGCTCGTGCTCGGGCGCGGGGTACCCCACCGACATGCGGAGCACGAAGCGGTCGAGCTGCGCCTCGGGCAGGGGAAAGGTGCCGTGCGAGTCGATGGGGTTCTGCGTCGCGAGCACGAAGAAGGGCGACGGCAGCGGGTGCGTGACGCCGTCGACGCTCACCTGCCCCTCGTTCATCGCCTCGAGCAGCGCCGACTGCGTGCGCGGCGAGGCGCGGTTGATCTCGTCGGCCAGCAGCACGTTCGTGAACACGGGCCCGCGGTGGAAGGTGAAGGTCCCGTCGCGGGGGTCGAGCACCTGCGCGCCGAGGATGTCGGAGGGCAGGAGGTCGGGGGTGAACTGCACCCGCGTGACCTGCATCTGGAAGCACCGCGCGATGGCGCGGGCGAGCGTGGTCTTGCCGACGCCCGGGACATCTTCAAGCAGCACGTGGCCGCCCGAGAGGACACCCACCAGGAGGCGCTCGATGGCCTCCGGGCGTCCCGAGATCACCGACGCGAGGGCTCGACGGATGCGATCGAGGAGTTCGAGGTGCACGAAGGGTGCGTTCAACCTATCACCGTGGGCTCGGCCGTCGGTGCACGAAACCGGCCGCCGCCCCGCATCGCCCGCGGTGGCACAGAGCGGCTTGCGCTCGGCGCGATGCGCGGTGCAAGGTCGCGCCACCCCGATGACCCGCCAGTCCACTGTCAAACGCACGACGCGAGAGACCGACATCACCGTGACCGTGGACCTCGATGGCGAGGGACGCGCCGACATCGAGACGCCGATCCCCTTCCTCTCCCACATGGTCGATCAGCTCGCGCGCCACGGCGGGATGAACCTCGTGGTGCGCGCGGCGGGTGACACGGAGATCGACGGGCACCACACCACTGAAGACCTCGGCATCGTGCTCGGCCGCGCGGTGGACCAGGCGCTCGGCGACCGCGTGGGCATCCGTCGCTACGGCCACGCCACCCTGCCCATGGACGAGGCGCTCTGTCAGGTCGCGCTGGACCTCTCGGGGCGGGTGTACTTCGTCGACCGCCTCGCGCTGCCCAAGGCGAAGATCGGGACCTTCGACACCGAGCTCACCACGGTGTTCTTCGAGGGCTTCGCCCGCGGCGCGCAGTGCAACCTGCACGTGCGCAAGATCGAGGGTGAGATCCTGCACCACGTGGTGGAGTGCGCGTTCAAGTGCCTCGCCCGCGCGCTGCGCGAGGCCGTGCGGGTCGAGGGCACCACGCTCCCCTCAACCAAGGGGACCCTGACCTCGTGAGCGACGTGGTGGTGGTGGACGTGGGGGTGGGCAACCTCCACTCGGTCCAGCGTGCGCTGCAAGCGGCTCTGGGAGAAGGGGTTGTGATCACTCGCAGCGATGACGCCGCGCGGGTGCGCGACGCCGACGCGGTGGTGTTCCCGGGCCAGGGGGCCTTCGGCGACTGCGCGCTGGCGCTCCATCGTCACGGCGCGGCGCTGACCCGGGCCCTCGCGGATCACCTCGCCGCCGACCGCCCGTACCTCGGGATCTGCCTCGGGCTGCAGGTGCTCTTCGAGGGCAGCGAAGAGGCCCCGGGGCGCGCGGGGTTGGGGATCCTCCCGGGTGAGGTCGCGCGACTGCGCGGCGGCACCGACGCCGCGGGCGAGCGGGTGAAGATCCCGCACATGGGGTGGAACACCGCGCGGGTGCAGGGCGAGGGGGCGCGGTACATCCCCGACGGGGGGTGGTTCTACTTCGTGCACAGCTTCGCGGTGCGCCCGCGAGACCCCGCGGTGATCGCCGCGGTGACCGACCACGGTGAAAACTTCTGCAGCGCCGTGGCCCGCGGTCGGATGTTGGGGGTGCAGTTCCACCCCGAGAAATCACAGCGCGAGGGCCTCGCCCTCATCGCGCGATGGGCCCGAGAGACCGGGGTGACGACGTGACCAGGGTGATCCCCGCGATGGACCTCCTCGGCGGTCGCGTGGTGCGGCTGCACCGCGGCGATTACGAACAGGTGACGGTGTTCCACGAAGACCCGCTCGCGGTCTTCGAGACCTTCGTCGCCCAGGGCGCGACCCGCGCGCACCTCGTCGACCTCGACGGCGCCCGCGACGGCGCGCCCACGCAGAGCCCCCTCGTCGCGCGGGTGCTCGCTCGTTTCGGCGACCGCCTCACCCTGCAGGTGGGCGGCGGGATCCGCACCGTGGCGCAGGCGCGGGCTTACGTCGATGCCGGCGCGCGCCGGGTGGTCGTCGGCACCGCCGCGGTGGAAGACCCCGGGTTCATCACCGCCCTCGCGGCCTTCACCGAAGTGGTCGTGGCCCTCGACGCCCGCGACGGCCTCGTCGCCACCCGGGGATGGACCCACACCACCACCCTCTCGGCCCTCGCGCTCGCGAAGACCTGCGTCGACGCCGGCGCGCGGGCGCTGCTCTACACCGACATCGCGCGTGATGGCACGGGCGAGGGGCCCAACCTCGACGCCACCGAGGCCCTCGCGCGGGCGGTGCCGGGCACGGAGGTCATCGCCTCGGGGGGCATCGGCAGCCTCGCGCACCTGCAGGCCCTCGCGCAGCGGCCGGTGATCACCTCGGTGGTCGTCGGGCGGGCGCTCTACGAGGGGCGCTTCACCGTGGGTGAGGCCCTCGCGGCGGGAGGGGCGCCGTGAGCACCCTCGCGCGACGGCTCATCCCGTGCCTCGACGTGAAGAACGGGCGCGTGGTGAAGGGGGTGAACTTCGTCGGGCTGCGCGACGCGGGTGACCCGGTCGACTGCGCCCGGGCCTACGACCGCGACGGCGCCGACGAGATCACCTTCCTCGACATCACGGCCACGCACGAGGGCCGAGACATCCTGCTCGATGTGGTCTCGCGCACCGCCGACGCGGTGTTCGTGCCGCTCACCGTGGGCGGGGGGATTCGCGCACGCGCGGACGTCGACGCGATCTTGCGGGCGGGGGCCGACAAGGTGTCGGTGAACAGCGCCGCGGTGCGCACGCCCTCCCTCGTCGACGAGATCGCCGACGCGTACGGGGCGCAGGCGCTGGTGGTGGCGGTTGACGCGCGACGGCGAGACCCCGCGGACCCTTCGAAGGGATGGTCCGTGTTCACCCACGGGGGCCGTGTCGATACCGGGCTCGACGCGGTGACGTGGTGCGCCGAGGTGGCGCGCCGCGGCGCGGGGGAGATCCTGCTCACCTCGATGGACCGCGACGGCACGGGCGCGGGCTACGACCTCCCGCTGGTGCGCGCGGTGGTCGATGCCGTGCCGGTGCCGGTGATCGCCAGCGGCGGAGCTGGGTCCCTGGAGCACCTCGCCGACGCGCTGCGCCCGGCCTCTCGCGGGGGGGCTGGGGCCGACGCCGCGCTGGCCGCGACGATCTTTCATGACGGACATTTCACCCTGGAGGCCGCGAGGGCGTACCTTCGTTCGCAGTCGATCACGGTGCGCGAGCCCCGTGTGTCGCCGACCCGGTGATGGAACCCGTTAAGCTCGACGACCTCGCGGCATCTCTCGCACGCCGCGGCGCACCGCTCACGCCCGAGAGCGCGACCTTCATCACCCTGGAGTGCGTGGAGGCGTTGCCTGGTTCACCCCGGGTGCTCTCCGCCGACGGCGTGCTGGTCGCGCCCGACGGCGTGGTGACCCTGGTCGAAGAGGCCCTCTCCCCCGCCCTCGACGACGCCGAGGTGTTGCGCGGCGCGGTGGAGCTCCTGGAATCACTTCTCCTCGTGCCGAGCGCGTCGGTGATGGACCTCGCCGAGCGGGTTCGCGAGGGCTCCGTGCAGGGCCGCGCGGCCCTCGTGGCCGAGCTCACCGCGCTGCTCGTGCCCTTCAACCGCAGCGCCGCGCGACGGATGCTCGGGCGCCTCGTGCGCGAGCATCAGCGGGGCCTCGCCGAGCCCGCGGTGCTGACCCACGAAGGCGCCGAGCCCGCGCCCTCCCCGGCCGAAGACGCCGGCGCCGACGCCACATGGCTCGACCGCCCCGGAGGTCCGCTGGCGCACGCGGCCGATGCGACCGACCCGGGGGAGTCACCCGCGACGCGCCGGGACCCGCAGCGCACGCAGGGCCTCGCGATGTTGCTGCTCTCCGCCGTGGCCCTCGTGGGGGCGGCGTGGTTCCTCTGGTCGCGGCTTTGAAGGGGCGCCCACCCTGGCGTCACGCCCCGCGCGGACCTACCTCTCGGACATGACCCAGCCGCCGATGGTGTTCACCCGCGAGAGCCGCATTCGCATCGATGCGCAGGGGAACGTCTGGCACGAGGGCGAGCGGGTGGAGAACCCGCGGCTGGCCGAGGCCCTCGCGGGCTGGATCCAGTGGGAGCCCACCGAGCGCCGCTGGATCCTCAAGAACTCCATGGACTGGTGCTACGTCACGGTCGACGACGCGCCGATGGCCGTGCGCAGCGCGCGGGTGCTGGAGGACGGCGGGGTGTGGGTGCAGCGGTCCGATGGCGCGACCGAGACCCTCCCCGCGTCGCGGCTGCGCGTCGACCCCGAGGGGGCGGTGTACGGGTACGTGCGTGACGGCGCGCTGCTCGCGCGCTTCGGTCGCGCGGCGGCCTTCGCCGTGCTCGACGCGGTGGAGGCCACGGGCGACGCGCTTTGGCTCTGCGCGGCGGGCGAGAAGTTCTCGCTGCAAGCACTGGCTCCGGGCGCCGTTCCTCCCTACGTTCTACCGGCACTGACGGGCCCTGTACCTCCGACGCGCTGAGGTGCTAGGGTTCCGCGCCGCGCGACGGTCACCGCAGCCCTGATGGCGACCGCCCGCATCGTCCCCGATCCCCTCTGGAGAAGCACCGTCCATGTCCGAGCATCACGCTGTCGAGGAAGAGTCCGCGGACTTTCAGCTCATGCGCCGCTACGACCGCGAGTGGAGCGGGCCCCGCCTGCTCCAGATCGGTGTCGTGACCCTGGTGATCTCCGTGTCGATCATCTATGGCCTCGCGCAGCTCGGGTCGGGCTCCAAGTCTCCGCCCTACTCGCTGATGCCGCAGGGGCTCATTCCCAATCCCCACGCGCGCTGAACCCGTGCAGCGCGTGACGCTCTACACGCGCGCCCGGTGTCACCTCTGCGAGGTTGCCGCGGAGGTCCTCGACGACGTGCGAGAGGACCTCCCGTTTGAACTCGAGGTCGTCGACATCGACGGCGATGAGTCGCTGCGCGCGCGCTACCGAACGGACATCCCCGTGGTCATGCTCGAAGGAGAGCTGCTGTTTCGCTACCGCGTCGACGCCGACGTGCTCCGTGCCCGCCTGCGCGCGGGGGAGGGGCCGTGACCGGCACGGGCATCACCCGCGAGGGGGTCCGGGGCCCGGCGTTGCTGGCAGTGGGCGTCTTCGTGCTCGTGGCGATCTACGCCGGGGTGCGCTTCGGCGTGGCGGCGCTCGACGGCGAGGGGCGTCGCGCCGGGGCGCTCGTGTCGATCCTTCGTCCCGAGTACACCGGCAACGACCGCCTCGCGCCCGACTTCACGCTCTCCGACCGCAGCGGTCGCCCCCTCACGCTCTCCTCGCTGCGCGGCAAGGTCGTCGTGCTGCACTTCTGGTCGAAGGACTGCCCGCCCTGCATCGAAGAACTCTCCGAGGCGCTCCCGGCGTACGACGAGATGCTCCGCGGGCGCAGCGACATCGCGCTGGTGATGGTGAGCGTCGACGAGGGGTGGAGCGCGGTGAGCCCGTACGTGCGCCCGTCGATGCACGCGGCGATGCTCTTCGACCCCGACCGCGCGGTGGTCGAACGCCGCTACGGCACCCGGCTCTTCCCCGAGACGTGGATCATCGACCGCGACGGGGTCATCCGCGCCCGCTTCGACCGCACCGTGGAGTGGACCTCCGCGGCCTTCGTGCACTACGTCGAATCGTTCCTCTGACCGCGGGCGCGGCGATGGTCCCTTGACCGGTGTGGCCGCACGGCCTACACGGCGACACTGCCATGCACCCCGTGATGTTCACCATCCCCGGCTGGGGCTTCAAATTCATCGTGCCCCTCCTGGTCCTCTGGGGGATGTACTCCATCGTGGTCAGCGCGAACCGCGCGGCCCCCGCGAAGCCTGGCGCGAAGAAAGACGGAGAGGCGGAGCCCGAGAAGAAGGGCTTTGAGCTGCCCGCCGACAACCCCACGAACGCCTTGATCTCCATCGCGATCGGCCTCGGGGTCTTCGCGTTCAGCGCGCCGGTGACCCTCACCGGGAGCAACGCCGACAAGGCGCTGCAGGTGCTCAAGGCCTTCGTGAACGGCCGCAACTGGTTCGGCGTCACCTGGGAGTCGCTGCCGATCTACTCCTACGGCGTGATGCTCGGGCTGAGCTTCGTCGTGGGCTGGTACCTCACCCTCGCGCTCACCGATCGCCAGAAGCTCAGCCGCCAGGACATGGGCGACTGCTACGTCTTCACCGCCTTCGCCGCGGTGATCGGCTCGCGGGTGCTCTACATCCTCACGAACCTCAGCGAGTTCCCGACGCTCGAGTCCATGCTGCGCCTGCGCTCCGGCGGGCTCGTGGCCTACGGCGGCTTCCTCGGCGGGCTCCTGGGCTCGATCATCTTCCTGCTCCGCCGGGGCTATCGCCTCTGGCCCTGGGCCGACGCGGTGGTGCCCTCGCTCGGCACCGGACTGATGATCACCCGCATCGGCTGCTACCTCTACGGCTGTGACTTCGGCAAGCCGCTGTCGCCCAACGCGCCGGCCTTCTTGAAGCGCCTCGGCACCTTTCCGCACTGGCACGACAACCACGGCTCGCCGGCGTGGCAGCAGCACGTGCGCCTGGGCTTTCGCGCGACCCGCGAGGTGTGTGAGCGGAGCTACAACGGCTTCTTCAACAACACCGACGGGCTCTGTCACATCCCGGTGAGCGCGCACCACTCGGTGCCCGTGCACCCGACGCAGGTC
>JBILLI010000275.1:0-9211 GCA_044376155.1 Polyangiales bacterium | reverse complement strand
CCACGCGACGTGCCAGAAATGCCCCGCTTGAAATCACAGGGGATTTGCCCCGCAGGGTGGCGAAAACGGGGTGGCGAGGGGTGGCGAAGGGGTGGCGATGTCGCCACCCCCCACCGCGGGGTGGCGGAGTGCGAGGAAAGAACATGGCGCGCAACGCGAGGGCGAAGCGCACGTTCGGCGGCGGAGACGGCTTGCGCGGAGCTTCGCGGTGCGAGAGCGTGTCGTTCGTGTCGTTCACGCGCGCACGGATGCTGTGCATGTTCGCAACCCTGGTGTTCGGCGGGTGCCACCGTGCCCGTTGCGCGGAGCTCAGCGCGGCGCTCCCCGATGACGCCCGCTTCGCGGCGGTGGCGCGGTCGGGACCGCCCCCGGCATGCGCCGACGGGGACGGATGGCCCCTGCTCCACCGGGCGGCGCAGCAGGGCCGGGTCGCGTCCCTGCGGGTGCTGCTGGAGGGCGGCGCGGACCTTCGCGCGGGCGGGCTCCACGGTCGCACCGCGCTCTACGAGGCCGCGAAGTACGGGCACGTCGCCGCGGTGGGGCTGCTGCTCGACCGCGGCGCGGACCCCAACGTGCGCGAGGCATCGTCGGGCTTCACCCCGCTGCACATCGCCGCCGAGCGGCGGCACCTCGAGGTGCTGCGGGTGCTGATCGCGCGCGGCGCGGAGGTGAACGCCCTGAACCAGGTCGCGCAGACGCCGCTGTGGCAGGCGTCGTGGAAGCCCGAGCAGGGCGACGACGCGGTCGCGCGCGTGCTGCTCGCAGCGGGCGCGGCCACGGAGGTGCACGACGGCGGGGGCGTGACGCCGCTGATGATGGCCGCGCGGCACCACCACCGACCCTTCGTGCAGGCCCTGCTCGACGCGGGCGCCAACCCCAACGCCACCGACGACGAGGGCTTCACGGCGATGGACTGGGCGACGGCGGGCGGGCACGGCGACGTCGTGGCGCTGCTGCGCGCCCGCGGCGGGCGGAGAGGGATTCGCTGACATGAGCTACCGCGACGAGCGAGAGGCCCTGCTCGCGGAGAACGCCGCGCTCCGACGCACCCTCGCCGACGCGGGGGGCACTACGAAGCCGCGCGCGAAGCTGGGCTCGCGGCTGGTCTGGATCGTCGCCACGCTCTCGATGTCGTGCGTCGCGATGCTGCTGTGGGCGCGCGTCCGATGGGACCAGGCCGGCGACGACGTGCGCGCCCGGCTGGCGAGCACACGCACCCAGGGCCCCGCCGCGGCTTCGCCCTCGACCCCCGCAGCGCCGCTGTTGGGATTCACGGGCACCGTGACGCGCCGAGGCACCGTGATTCGTGCGCAGCGCGCGGGCGTGCAGCGCGGCGCGCGGTGCTGGGTCAACGTCACGCCCACCACGGACCACCGGGCGTACAACTGCCACGTGCAGGTGGAGTGTGACCCCGGGGTGATCCTTTACGGGCAGACCGGCATGGGGCACGGGCAGTGCGAGGTGGAGGGCGGCGCACCCGTGCGCATGATGGACCCCTTCGGCGTCGCGGGCGACCACGACCCCGTGCTGGACCTCGACCTCGCCGCCGGTCGCGTGAACATCGACGACGGCCGACACGGGCTCTCGATGAGCGTGGGCATTCGGCTCGACTGACGCATCACCGCGCGAGCGCGACGGCCGCGAGGAGCACCGCGAGGTCGACATCGACCAGCAGCGAGACGGCCGCGACGCCCGTGCGGTCGAGGGTCGCGTCCACGCGCAGCCCGAGGCCGAGGTCGTAGAGGTACGCGGGCATCACGACCTCGACGAAGGCCGCGAGGGAGACGGCGTCGCCGAGCCGTCCGCCGTCGTCGCGGGTGCGCCACCCCAGGGTCGCGCCGGTGCGCAGGCCCACCCACGACCAGTTCCAGATCGGCCCCGAGAAAACCGCGCCCCACGTCCCGTACTGCCGCGTGCTCGCATCGAGCAGGAGCTCGGCGAAGAGCCCCACGCCGAAGCCGCGGTATCCCGCGGTGGGATAGGTCTGAAGCACCCCGCGAAAGCCCCACGTGAAACCTCAGAGGTGGTCCTCGCCGAAGGTGCTGCCGAGGGGCAGCGCGAGGTGCAGACGCACGGGCCACACGGCGGGCGGGCGCGAGGGAGGGCGGCGCGGCGGCGCGGTGGCGTCGACGACCGTGGCGTCGGTGATCACCGCGGCGTCCTGCGCGCGGGCCGCGGGGGCGAGGCACAGGGCGCTGAGCATCACGGGGAAGACAAGCGGCGCGCGGAGAGACAACCCGTGCATCGCAGGGCATCGCGGGGGGTGATGTCAACCGCGGGCCGCGAGGGCCCCGCCGACGACGGGTTTGATCCAGGGCGGGCGTCGCGCGCGGTGCTCCTCGTGCGGAGCGATTTCCGTGACGGACCGTCGTCGCGTCGGCCACTGCCCCGACATCGCCATGGGAAGCATCCTTCGTCCGCTGCGGGTCTGCCTCGTCGTCGCGCTCCTCTCCGCCTGCGGCGTCGACGTGCCCCCCGCCGACGCGGCGCTTGGTGACGCGCCCCTCGCCGACGCCGCCCTCGCGGACCTTCCCCTCGCCGACGCGGCCACACCCGACGCGCCGGTCGTCGCCGATGCGTACGACGTGATCACCGCGTCCGACGCAGGAGGCGACGTGAGCTTCTCGTGTGTCGCCGCGCCCGTGCTGAGCGAAGCTCGCAACGCCGTCCCGAGGAGCGGCGCCTTCGCCCTCCGCGGCGTGATCGCGTTGCGCACCAGCGCCGCCACGGGGTGCTACTGGCGCGCAGGCTACGCCGTCCTCGCGCGCTTCACCTCGCCCACCGACGCGCGTTGGCGCATCGGCGCGCGCGGCGCGGGGATCACCTACTTCAGCGCTCACGACGGCTGTCGTGGCGATGACCCCGGCGAGCGCCTGCGCTGCACCAGCGATCGCGTCGCGGCGACCTCGCCGCTGGACGCGCCGGGCCCCGAGTTCGCGATCACCCTGCGTGCCGGGCAGACCCTCTCGCTCGTGGCCAACTGCACGTCCGACACCGCGGCGTGCACCGCCGACTACTTCGCCGAGCCCATCGCCGACCGCGGCTGCTTTGAGTCCGACACGCCGTGCTCCCCCGGGCTCGCGTGCGTGTGGCGCAGCGAGGGTCGTGTCTCGCGCGGCGTCTGCGTCGAGGGCCACGCCCCGACGCTGCGCGACGTGCGGGTCTACCGCGTGGGCGCGGCCACGGGGACCGCGCTCGACGAGGACGGCGACGCGCACGAGGTCTTCGCCGAGCTCCTCGACCGCGACGGCGCGGTCACGCCGCACCGCGGGAGCCCACGGCTGCAGGGCTCCACCGCCGTGCTCGACGTGGCGCAGCGGTTCCGCTGGCTGCTGGGGAGCGGCTACCCGATGCCCGACACCGCGGTGCGCGCGCGGCTCTGGCTGCGCGACGGCGCCGGGCTGGAGAGCGCCCGCGTGGAGGTCCCCATCGAGGCGCCGACCGTGCTTCGCGAGGGGGCGCCCTGTGTGGCGCACACCAGCGATCCCTTCACCCGCACCACGGAGTGCGCGCAGGGGACGCTCTGTCTGGGCGGCGGCGTCACGGCCCGCTGCCTCGCGCAGCGCGCGCCGACCCTCACCCGCGCCGCGGCCTGGCACGACCCCATCGAGCGGGTGCTCTCCATCGACCTCGAGGCCTACGACCCTGACCACGACATCGACCGCGCCGAGGTCGACTTCCTCGACGCCGAGGGTCGCTCGCTGCCGGGCGAGAGCTTTCGGCCGCATTCCGCGTGGCGCAACGTCCTCGGCCGCGAGGGCACCTACACCCTCGACGAGCGAAACGTCCCCAGCGCGACGCGGCGCGTTCGCGTGCGTGTGGGTGACAACTTCGGGCTCTGGAGCGACGTCGTCGAGGTCACGCCGACCCCCACGGTGACCGTCGCGCCGGGCGAGGCGTGTGACCCGGCGAGCACCGCCCGACGTCGCTGTGAGAGCCGCGTCGCGCTGTGTGTGCCGCGCGTGGGAGCGCCCGAGGGTCGCTGCGAGGTCCACGAGGTGAGCTGCCCGCGCTACCGGAATCCCCCGCGATGGACCCCGCCCGCGACGGCCGGGACCTACACCGTCGAGGGTGATTCGCCGGGCTCGTCCACCCCGGAGATGAGCTGCCTGAGCTCGCCCAATCGCGTGGGGGCCGTGTACGAGTTCGTCACCCCGCGCACCGGCACCTATCGCTTCGTGCTGGAGGCGCTGCGCGGCGGCCCCGCCCACGCGCTCGCGCTCCGAGACTTCTGCGGCGGCTCAGGTCTCGACGCCGAGCTCGCGTGTCAGGTCACCGCGCCGGCGCTGGGTTCGTCGCGCGCCGAGATCACCCGCGCGCTGCGCGAGGGAGATCGCGTGATGATCGTGGGCATGGCGACCGGCGGGCTGCGCTACCGCCTCGCGGTGACCGTGCCCTGAGCGTCACCGCCGTCGATCCACGCGAGGATCGCGTCGGCCGCGGCCCCCGCGCCGTCCACGGCCGCGTACGAGCGCTGCACCGTGCGCGCCCCTTCGCGGTAGCGAGGATCACCGAGGATCTTCTTCGCGAGCGCGGTGAGCGCGGGGCCCGGCACATCGCGGAGGGAGATCCGCGCGCCCGCGTGGTGGCGCTCGACGATCTGCCCGTTGAAGTCCTGCTCGGGCTGCAGCGGGATCACCACCAGCGGCGTGCCCGCGGCCATCGCGCACTGCACGCTGCCCTGACCGCCCGCGGTGATCGCGAGGTCCACCCGGGGCATCACCCGGTGGCTCGGGAGCACGGGTTCGATCATCACCTCCGGGCCTTCGAGGTCGGAGAGCGCGTGCACGGTGCTCGCCACCAACACCCTCGCCCCGGTGGCGCCCGCGCCCTGCACCGCCGCGCGCACGGTCGCCTCGGTCGCCGAGGTCACCGCGACGTAGACCTTCGGGCCGTCGCCTTCGAGAAAGCGCTCCACCCGCTCGGGCAGCGGCGTCTCGAGGTGTGCGAACAACGGACCGGCGTACCGCAGCCGCGTGGTCGGGCGGTACCCCGGCGCGCGCGGGCGCCACGCCGCCATCGCCTCGGCCGAGATGCCCAGCACGTCGGGCGTGTCGGTCACCAACGTGAGGTCGCCCAACAGCAGCGCCGCGTAGCTCGGAACCCCCTCCACCCCCAGCGTCTTCGCCACGCGGTTGAAGCCCGCGCAGTGGTTGTGCAGCCGGTTGATCCCGAGGTTGGCGAAGAAGCGCTGCGCCGCGCGCGGGAAGTGTCGCAGCAGGGGGACGGGCGGGTCGAGGAAGGCCTCCACCTGCTTCGCCTCGAAGACCGGCGGCACCATCGAGCCCGCGTGCTCCGTCACGAGGGGGATGCCCGCGAGACGCGTCGAGAGCAGGGCCGTCAGGGTGAACCCCGTGACCGCCGCCGAGACCTCGTGCGCGCGAAAGAACGCCGCCTCGGCGCGCGCGTACGCGAGGATCTCCTCGTCGCTCCACATGCTCTGGCCCGGAGGACCCATGCCCGCGCCCATGCGCACGAACTCCGCGCTGCGCGCCGCGGTGAAGCGCGGACCGACCAGGGTGTAGTCGATCCCCGCCTCGGCCAGCAGCCGCTCCCACGTACCGCCGTGCGTGGCCACCCTCACCTCGGCGCCGCGCGCCAGAAGCGCCGCGCGGATCTCCATCATCCGGGTCGTCTCCGAGAGGTACGCGCAGTGCGGCAGCAGGCAGATGGGCTTGCGGTTCACCATAATGGGTAACATATTACCTATCATGCGCGTGGTTGCACAGGGGGTGGCCGGGTTGAGCGACGCCGAGGCCGAGGCCCTGGGCCCCGAGCGCGCCACGCAGGTGCGGTCCTTTCGCCTGCTGCACCACCTCGGGCAGCGGGTGCAGTTCCTCGCCGACCGGCTCTACGAAGCCGACGGCGTCACGGCGCAGCAGGCGATGCTGATGAACCTGGTGCAGATGCTCGGGCGCCCCTCGCTGCGTGAGCTCGCCGGGGCCTTCGGCACGAGCCACCAGAACGCGAAGCAGATCGCGTCGGCGCTGGTCCGCAAGGGCTTCGTCGCCATCGTCGATGACCCCGACGACGGCCGGGTGCGGCGCGTCACCGTCACGCCGAAGGGACGTCGCTACTGGTCGGGGCGCGACGGCGCCGACTTCGCGCAGGTCGCGACGTGGTTCGCGGGGCTCTCGGCCGACGAGGTCGCGCAGCTCCTCGTGCTGCTGCAGAAGCTCGCCGAGAGCGTCGGCGCGGTGGTCGACCGGGTCGAGGGTGCGACACCCCCGGCGCGGGGCGGGCGGGCCGTCTCCGCGAGGCGGCGACGCGCGGCGGGGTGACCCCGAGGCGCTCAGCCCGAGCGCAACACGAACCGTCGGACCCACGCGAGCATCACGAGCGGCGCGGCGCCATGCACCGCGATCACCGCCGCGCCGACGCGCATCGCGAGGGCTATCGGCGCTTCGTCGATCGCGCGCTCTCCCGCACGCGCGAGCGGGGATCGATACGGGTGCCCCGCCGCGCCCACGAGGAACGAGCGAGGCGAGCAACAGGGTCGCGCCGACCCGCGCCATCGAGGGCGAGCAGCGCGAGGGTGTTGAACGTGGTCGTCCACGGTCCGTCTTCGCCGAGGTGCCCCTCGGCCCAGCAGCCCCCTGATCTCCACGCCGCGCGCCACCCCAACGGCCGCGCTTGACAGCCGTGCCCGTCACACGCGCCAATCGGCGGGATGAAGCACGCGGCTCGCCTCGCGGTCCTGCTGTCGCTCTCCGCCTGCGCGGAGGATCAGTCCGTCGTCGGCGGCCCCGACACGAGCGTCGCACGCGACGCCCCGACGATCGACGCGCCCGCCCTCGACGCCGCCGCGGACGCTCCGACGATCGACACGCCCTCCCTCGACGTCGCCCCCGCGCGCTGCACGGGCGACAACGACTGCGTGGGCAACGAGCTCGGCCTGCGCGTGTGCGACACCGCCTCGGGACGCTGCGTCGCCTGCACCCCCGCCAACGACCGCTGCGCCCCCGCGCAGCACTGCGACGGCGCGACCTTCCGCTGCGTCGACGGCTGCCGCGCCGACGAGGGCTGCATCACCGACGCGGGCCTGCCCGACGGCGGCGCGACCGGCGAGCGCTGCGACACCGTCGCCCGCCGCTGCGTCGCGTGCGTCGTCGACGCCCACTGCCCCGCGGGCCAGCTCTGCGTCGGAAACGCCTGCGCCGCAGGGTGTTCGCCCTCGCGCCCGTGCCCCGGCGGCAATGTCTGCTGCAGCGGCGCCTGCGTCGACACCCAGACCAACACCGCCCACTGCGGCGCCTGCGGCGGCGCCTGCGCACTGCCCCGCGCGGCCGCCGCGTGCCTCGCCGGACGCTGCGCCGTGGGCCGCTGCGACGACGGCTTCGCCGACTGCGACGGCGACCCCGCCAACGGCTGCGAGGTCGACACCCGCACCAGCCCCGCCCACTGCGGCGCCTGCAACAACGTCTGCCGCGTCGCCAACGCCACCGCGGTCTGCGCCATGGGCGCCTGCGGGCTCGGCGCGTGTGACCCGGGCTTCGCCGACTGCGACGGTGACCCCACCAACGGCTGCGAGGTCGACACCCGCTCCAGCGCCACGCACTGCGGCGCCTGCAACAACCTCTGTCGCGTCGCCAACGCCACCGCGTCCTGCGCGATGGGCGCCTGCGGCGTGGGCACGTGCGACACGGGCTTCGGCGACTGCGACGGCATGTCCACCAACGGGTGTGAGCAGCCGTTGACCAACAGCACCACCCACTGCGGCGCCTGCAACAACACCTGCGCGACGCCCGCCAACGCCTCGCCCACGTGCGCCATGGGCGCGTGCGGCTTCACGTGCAGCACGGGCTTCGGCGACTGCAACACCCGCGCAGACGACGGCTGCGAGGTCGACACCCGCACGAGCCCCGCCCACTGCGGCGCGTGCGGTCGCAGCTGCGCCCTCGCCAACGCCACCGCGGGGTGCGCTGCCGGTGCCTGCACCGTGGCCACCTGCGCGCCCGGCTTCGCCGACTGCGATGGGATGAGCGGCAACGGCTGCGAGACCGGCACCTCGATGAACGACGCGAACTGCGGCGCGTGCGGACGCGTCTGCGCGGCGGGCACCGCGTGCATGGCCGGCGCCTGCGTGCCCTTCATCGCGGGCGACGGACGCGACGGCGCCCTCGTCGTCACCGACACCCACGAGATCGACACCCGCGTGCGCGGCGGTCGCACCACCGCCGACGCCGTGGCCTACCCCGTGGGCGCGGTGCGCGGCGACGGCGTGAGCACCGGCGCCGACCCCACGGGGCTGCGCCGCGGAGACACCGTGCTGCTGGTGAACCTCCGGGGCAGCGCCGCGGCCAACACCTCCGTGGGCGCGTGGGAGCTGCACGTCGTCGAGTCGGTCACCGGCCGCGACGTGCGCTTCGCCCGCGGCGTCATGGGCACCTTCGGCGCAGGCGGCAACGCCGACCTCACGGGGCAGGTCGTGATGCTCCAGCGCGTGCCGCAGTACACCACCGTCACCGTGCGCGCCGCAGGAGCGCTCACGGCCCGCGCCTTCGACGGCGCCGCGGCGACGGGGGTGGTGTTCTTCTTCGCCCGCGAGAGCGTGGTCGTCGAGGCCAGCGGCGCGGTGCACGCCGACGGACGGGGCTTTCGCGGCGGCGCGGGCGGAGGCACCGACGGCAGCGGCGGCGCGGGCGGCGAGTGCTTTCTCGGCAGCGGCGGCAACGGCGGCGCGAGCGCGTCCACGGGGCAGCCGGGCGGCGGATCAGGCGACGGCTTCGCCAACCCCACCGCGCCGGGGCGCTGCGCGGGCGGCGGCGGCGGTGACGGCACGGTCAACGACGACGACTGCGCGGGCGGCGGCGGCGGCGGCGGTCATGCGGGCGGCGGCGGTGGCGGCGGCGGCGGATCGGGCTGCGGCGCCGACGGATCGCTCGGCGGCGAGGGCGGCGTCGGGCCGGTGCCCGGCGGTGGCGGCGGCGGGTCGACGTGCAACCCCGAAGACGCCGCGCGCGGCGGCATCGGCGGCAACGCGGGCGCGGCGGGACAGGCCCCGACCTCCACGAGCACCCCCGCGCCCCCGTACCTCGCCGGTGTCGCGGGCAGCGGCGTGAGCGGCGGCGGCGGCGGCGGCGGGACCAGCGGCGGATTCTACGGCGGCGGCGGCGGCGGCGGCGGCGGGCTCGTGGGCGACACCGGGCTCGCGCGGCTCTTCCTCGGCGGCGGCGGCGCGGGCGGCGGCGGCAGCCGGCGCACCCGCCGC
>JBILLI010000274.1:0-9222 GCA_044376155.1 Polyangiales bacterium | reverse complement strand
GTGCGACGCGGATCGGCGGCGCAAACGGCACGTTTATTCTGCGTAGGCTCCTAACCGCCGCGCCCGAGCCGCGAACCGCGCTGCCCTCCCGACATCGATCCCCCCCAACACCCCCACTCGCCACAACGCCTCACCCCGCGCACGAAGGCACAGGGGGCACCGTGACGCCCTGTCGCGCCGCCGCCACGCGCAGGCGGAACGGCGCGCGGGGCCTCGGGCTTGCACTGTGACGTAGCCACTCTCCCGACAACCACCGATGACCGGCAGCTCCGCCGGGTCGCCTGGTTCACGAGATGGAGTTCGCCATGGACCATCACACGGCATGGGCCGCCGCCGCGGCCTCGCGCGCTGTCCCCCCCTCTCGACGCGGGCGCGTCGCGGCCCTCTTCGCCGCCGCCGCCCTCGCGCTCCACGCCGGCTGCGCCTCCAGCGAGCGCGACGACGACCCCCTCGACGCCGGGCCCGTCGCGAAGGACGTCGGCGACTCGCCCTCGCCGCTGACGATCCGCGCGCTGCTCGCCGACCCGGTCGCGGCGATCCCTGCCGCGGGCGAGGGCGCGATCACCCTCGCGGGCTCCGCCGAGCCCGGGCGCGAAGACGGCGCGGGCGCCTCGGCGCGCTTCAACAACCCGACCAACGTGGTCGTGGGCCCTGACGGGAACGTCTACGTCGCCGACTTCGACAACGGGCTGATTCGCCTCGTGCGCCCGAGCGGCGCGACGATCACGCTCACCCGCCAGCCGGGCTTCTCGCACCCCTTCGGCATGGCCATCGCGCCGAACGGGGCGCTCTACGTCGAGACCGACAGCGACGACGCCGGTCGCCGCGACGACGGCAGCGGGATGATCTGGCGCGTCGATCGCAACACGGGCGCGGCGACCCCGCTGCTGCGCGGACTCGGTCGCCCCCGGGGCCTCGCGGTGCTCAGCGACGGGCGCATCGTGATGGTCGACAATGTGCACCACGTCGTGCGCGTCCTGGACCCCGCGACGCTCGGGGTCTCGGACCTCGCGGGCGCGCGAGACCAGCGCGGCTTCGTCGACGGCGTGGGCGCGGCCGCCCGCTTCGACCACCCCTACGACGTCGTGCTCACCCGCGACGGCGTGCTGCTCGTCGCGGACCAGGACAACCACCGCCTGCGTGCGATCACGCTGCAGGGGGTCGTGTCGACCTACGCGGGCACCGGCGCGCGGGGCTCACAGAACGGCTCCCGCGATCAGGCCACCTTCAACCGCCCGCAGGGCCTCGCGCTCGACGACCGGGGCGACGTCTACGTCACCGACCTCGACGGCTACGTCGTGCGGCGCGTGTCGGCGCAGGGGATCGTCAGCACCGTCGCCGGCAGCGGTCGCGAGGGCTTCGCCGACGGCGCGCCCCTGCTCGCGCGCTTCTCGGGGATGGAGGGCCTCGACGTGTCCCCCGTCGGCCGGACCCTCTTCGTCGCCGACGGCAACCGGGGCAGCGCCGCGCGGAACCACCGCGTGCGCCGCATCTCGCTCGGGCCGCTGGAGGGCTGACCCCTCGACCGCCTCGCGCCTGCGCCCTTGATCAACCTCACCGCCACCAAGGACCCACACCATGAACCGAATCCCGACTCCGGGGCTGCTGTTCGCCGCGCTCTGCAGCGCCGCCGCCTGCGAGGCCACCGTCACCCCCGCGACCGACGCCGCCGCGCCCATGGACGCCCCCCGCGACGCGCCGGCCGACGTCTCCGCCGGGCCCGACACCGCGGCCCTTCCCGACATCCCCGCGGCCCTTCCCGACATCCCCGCGGCCCTTCCCGACATCCCCGCGGCGAGCCCGGACGTTCGCCCCCTCCGCGGCGCGGGCACCTGCGCGAGCCCCATCGACCTCAACGCCGAGGGGACCGCGGAAGGGAGCGACCTGGTCTACCGCGGCACGACCGCGGGCATGGGCGACGTGCTGCACCCCTACGAGGGCTGCGTCGCGCGCGACGCCGCCGAGGTGGTGCTGAGCTACCGGGTCCCGGCCGGCAGCGGCGCCCTGATGCTCACGACCCGGGGCAGCGCGTACGACACCGTGCTCTACGTGCGCATCGCGTGCTCGCAGGCGATGGCGGGCGTCGACACGAGCTGCAACAACGACAGCTACGACGACGCGCCGCGGTCCACGGTGTATGTCACCAACGCCCTGGAGGGGCAGACCCTCTTCGTCGTGGTCGACGGGAACACCGACATGGACACGACCCCCGCTGGGCCCTTCGTGCTCACCCTCCGTCGGGTGCCCTTCGGCGCGATGGGCACGCCCTGCCGCGCGATCACCGAGCCGGCCACCGCGCGCTGCGAAGGCGCGCTGCGCTGCTCCGACGGCGGCGCCGCGGACGGGACGGCGATCTGCGTCCCCCCGGTGGCGACCAACGCGAGCTGTGACCCGCGCGGGTTCACCAACCTCTGCCTCGACGGGGTCACCTGCGTGACCGAGGCCGAGCCGCCCAAGGGCATGGCCGCCGTCTCGCGCTGTTCGCTCCCGGGCGCGCGCCGCGGCGCCCCCTGCCGCACCGCCGAGCCCCGCTGCGACGGCGCGCTCGCCTGCAGCGCCGCCGACCCTGGGATCTGCGTCCCGGTGCTCTCCCTGGGGATCAACTGCGACCCCACCGGCGAGGCCAACCGCTGCGGCCCCGGCAGGTCGTGCGCCCCCCTCGGCGACGGGGGCCTCCCGCTCTGCCACTGACCCCGCGTCTGCACCGCGCTGGCACACCCGTGCGGGCGGGTGGGAGATCCCGAGACTCCCTCCTTGCGCCCCGCGGCGCGCGGGGTGAACGATGGCGCCCGCGTGACCCTCCCGGCCTTCATCGCGCTCTGCTCGGCCCTCGCGGGCATCGTGTTCGCGGCGCTGAGCCTCGGCCTCTCCGCCGCGCCGGGGTGGCGCGCGCTGCGGTGGTACGCCTTCGCCTCGCTGCTCGCCGCGGTGTTCTCGGGCCTCGACGCCATCACCACGTTCGACGTGCCGGCGATCTGGTACCAGCGCTGCGCCCGCGCCAACGCTCTCGTGGCGGGGCTCCACGGCGCCTGCTGGTACCTGTACTACGCCGGGTCGCGCGAGCGGCCGCTGCATCGCGGCGAGCGGGCGGCGGTGGTCGTGGCGGTGGTCCTCGGGGTGCTCGGGATGGTGCCGGGGCTCATGGTGAGCGACCACGTCGTGGCCCGCGCGGTGCCCTGGCTCGGGGTGCACTACCGCGACGCGGTGCCGACGCCCCTCGGGTCCCTCACCCTGGCGTACTTCTCCGCGGCCCTCGGGGTGCTCGGCGCGCGGCTGCTCCGCGACCGCCGCCCCGGCGCGCGGGCCGAGGGCATGGCGCTGCTCGCGCTCGCGGGCACGGCCCTCTACGACACCGCGGTGTTCAGCGCCGCGCTCCCGCTGCCCTACCTCTTGAACCCCGCGTTCTTCGCGATGCTCCTCGCCGTGGGGGCGAGCATCACCGCGCGCTTCGTGCGCAGCGCGCGGGCCCTCGACGAGAGCCTCGACGCGCTCCGACGCACCCGCGAGGCCCTCGTGCGGCGCGAGCGACTCGCCGCCCTCGGGGAGATGTCGGCGATGGTCGCCCACGAGGTGCGCAACCCCCTCGCGGTGATGTTCAACGCCCTCGCCACCGTGCGCCGCGGGCCGCTCGAGGAGCAGCAGTCCATGCTCCTCGGGGTCATCGACGAGGAGGCCCACCGCCTCGACCGCCTCGTCACGGCGCTGCTCGACTACGCCCGACCGCGCACCGCCGAGCACCGCCCCACCGACCTCGCGAGCCTGGTGAACTCCGCCGCCGACGCCGCCCGCAAGGCGCAAGAGGACCCCTGCCCCGCCCTCCGCGTCGAGCTCGGCGACGAGCTCCGCGAGGTGCCCCTCGACGCCGAGCGCGTGCGCCGCGCGCTGCTCAACCTCATCGACAACGCCCTGCGCGCGCCCGGCTGCCGCGCGGTGCAGGTGCGCGCCGTGACGGAGGGCGACTCCCTGCTGCTTGAGGTGCAGGACGACGGCGAAGGCGTGCCCGAGCCCTTGCGCGACAAGGTCTTCGCGCCGTTCTTCACCACCCGCGCGGCGGGCACGGGGCTCGGGCTGGCCATCGTGCAGAACGTCGCCGCGGCGCACGGCGGCACCGTCACCTGCGGCGAGACCCCGGGCGGCGGCGCGACCTTCTCCCTGCGGCTGCCCCTCGACCCCGCGGTGCAGATCGAGCGCGCCTCGCGCCCTTCGATCCCCGAGGCGGCCGCGCCGTGAATCGGGCATGCTCACGGGGATGGTCGCTGCGCTCCTGGTCCCCGAGACGCTGGTGAGAGACATCCTGCAGAAGGTGCCGGGCGCGCCCCGGGCCTTCGAGCGCCACCGGGTGGACTACTGCTGCCACGGCGACCTCGCGCTCTCCGAGGCGAGCGCCCGCGTCGACGCCGACGTCACCGCCGTGCTCGCGGCCCTGGCCGAAGAGGCCGCGCGCCCCGACGCCGAGCCCGCCTGGGGAGACTCCTTCGACCACATGCCCCTCGCCGAGGTCGTCGCGCACCTCCGCGACGAGGTGCACCCCCGCGCCCGCCGCGACGTCGCCGCGCTCCGCGCGCTGTGCCCCGCCGACGGCCCCCTGGCCGACGCCGTGCGGCACCTCTGCGACGAGCTCGAGCCCCACCTGCTCTTCGAGGAGCGCCACCTGTTCCCCTACGTGCTCGCGATGGAGGACACCGGGCGCGTCCCGCCCGCCCTCTTCGAGGCGGTGCACGAGCCCTGCAGGATGCTCCTGCGCGAGCACGAGGCCAGCGACCACGCGCTCGACGGGCTGCGCGCCCTCACCGGGGCGTACCGCGCGCCCGACGGCGCCGACGCCCAGACCGCGACGCTCTACGCCGCCCTCGGGGACTACGACCGGTCCCTCGTGCGGCACATGCACATCGAGGGCAACGCGCTCTTCCCGCGCGCGCGCAAGCTGGAGGAGAAGCTCCGCGCGAGCGCCCCCCGCCCGCGCGGCCCCTGGGGGCGTTAGGCCTTCGCGGCGTCTTCGTGAGCCCCAACCCCCACGCGGGGCTCCGTTCGAAACACCTCTCTGGAATACGCGCGATTTCTCGACAGAATCGCGGCGCGTGGCCCCCTTCCCCTGCCCTTCCCCCGCCTCGGGGGAAGGGTGGCGAACCGCTGTCTCAGCAATGGTCCAGTCGTCTCGAAGCGCCTTGGGGTGCATCGCGGTTCGCCTCACACCACCCGGTCCTCCAAGCGCGTGGACCATTCCCAAGACAGCGGTTCGCCACCCTTCCCCCGAGGCGGGGGAAGGGCGTGGGGAAGGGGGCCACGTGGCGCGAATTTATCGCGAAATCGTGCGCATTTTGGAGAGGTGTGTCGAACGGAGCCACGCGTGGGGGCGGGGCTCGATGTGACGGTGAGGCCACGCAAACCCAAGCCCACGCGGCAGAAGGTACGAATCCCGGGTCAGGCCTTCGCGGCGTCGGGGGACTTGGGCGAGATCCAGTTGCGCGTGAGCACGATGCCCACGGGGCCGATCATGGTGATGGTGGCGATGATCGCCCAGAGCAGCGCGGGCTGCCGCGCGCCCTCCGCCGGGCAATACGCCGTGAGGAGATACCCCGCGGTGGGGCCCACGATGAGCTTCGCGAAGAAGTACGGCAGCGCCGAGAGGCTCACGTAGGTCGACTCGCGGCCCGCGGGCGCGATGGCGAGGTTGTACTCGTAGAGCCGCGGGCTCCAGAGCGCCTCGCCGATGGTCAGGGTCACCACCATCGCGAGCTGGAAATACAGCCCCGAGCCCAGGGTGAGAACGAAGGGCGACGCCGCGGTGATGAACGCCCCGAGGATCAACACATCGAGGGGCTTGCGCCCGCGCGTGAGGGCCGTGCCCAGGGGCGCCAGGAACAAGATCAGGAAGGAGTTCAGCGCCCACACCTTGCCCACGGGGAAGCTCTCGCCCTGCACCCGGGTGACGTAGGTCGGCCAGGTGAAGTGCATGTGCTGAAAGATCAGCTTCACCAACGCGAAGAGCATCAGCAGGAACATGAAGCGCCAGAAGGCCCGGTCGGCCAGCACCTCGGCGAGCAGCTTCGCCGGGTTCGGCCGCGGCTTCGGGGGCTCCGCGGGCTCGTCGCCGAGGTCCTTGAGAAAGCTGTCGGTGCCGAAGCCCTTGCGAATGAACGACACCACCACCACCGCCACCACCGCGAAGACGAAGCCGATGGCGAGGATCGCGGCGTGCGCCGACATCACCCGGTCGCCCAAAAGCGGGAGGTCCACGTGGCGGGTCACGAGCTGGTGGGAGACCGGGTCGCGAAAGCGGTCGCGGGTGCCGTCGATGATGAACCCGACGAAGGTGCCCGCGAGGTTGAAGCTCACGTACCAGAGCGAGAACCCGAAGGCCCGCGAGCGCTTGCTGGTGGCCTTCTGCACCGCGACCTGGAGCACCGGCGAGGTGGAGGCGTAGGCGAAGCCGAAGGCCAGCAGCGCGGCGATGGCCAGGGTGGGCGAGGGCGCGAGGCTCATCGCGAGGCGGGTCACCGCGGCCAGGCCGAACGACAGCAGGAGCATCGTGCGCACGCCCACCGCGTCGGCGAGGGGCCCCACGAGGAACACGAAGAGCGTGAGCAGGGTCGAGAAGGTCGCCGCCCACCACCCCGCGCGGGTGTCGCTCATGTGGTGGTCGGTAGAGAGCCAGAACTTCAGCGTCGAGAGGAAGGAGAAGATCCCGAGGTACTCGAAGAAGGTCGCGGCGTAGATGATCCAGAGCTCGCGCGGGGAGCGGGCGAGCTCGAGGAGGTCTTCTTTGAGGGTGGTCTTCGGAGCGTCTTCGTTCAGTGACACGCCCGCGACCCTATCGCAGCTCCCGCGCGCTGTGGGGCGGTCTTCGCGGCCGTCGCGCCACACCCGCGGACCCACCCCCGTGAGGTGGTAACGTCGGCGCGTGACCGCCCCGCACCGAGCGCCCCCCCCGCGACGACGATGGCCGTGCCTCCTGGGGCTCCTGCTCTCGGCCTGCACCGAAGGGTCCGTCGTGACCGACGGCGAGGTCGACGCCGACACCGAGGTCGCGAGCTGCGAGGGGCAGAGCCGCAGCCGGTGTGTGCGCACCCTCGCCCTCGGGCGCCGCTTCGGCTGCGCCGCCCTGCGCGACCGCACCGTGTGGTGCTGGGGGCGCAACGACGAGAGCCAGCTCGGGTACGAGTCCAGCGACCTGTGCCCCGAGCGTCTCGCCGACGGACAGACCCGCGCCGTCTCCTGCCACCGCTTTCCGCAGCAGGTCGTGGGCCTCGCCAACGTCACCGCGATCAGCGCCGGCGGCGCCCACGCGTGCGCCGTGCTCTCCAACGGCGACCTGCGCTGCTGGGGCGGCAACACCCGCGGGCAGCTCGGCACCTCCACCCTCCTCCCCTCGCGCGCCCCGCTGCTCGTCACGGGCCTCGGGCGCGTGCGCGCGGTGGCCGCGGGGGCGAACCACACCTGCGCGGTCACCGACGACGGCGCCGTCTGGTGCTGGGGCGCCAACGACCGCGGGCAGCTCGGCGCCGCGTCCCTGCCCGGCGCGTGTGAGGTCGGCGCGCTCCGCGTGCCCTGCGCCCGCGCGCCCGTGCGGGTGGTCGGCGTGAGCGACGTCGCCGAGGTCGTCGCGGGCGACGCGCACACCTGCGCGCGCACCCAATCCGGGCGGGTCTGGTGCTGGGGCGCCAACCACGACGGGCAGCTCGGCGCGGGCACCGCGAGCGGTGAGCCCGCGCCCCGCCCCGTCACCGTGCTCCTCGGGGCGTCTCCGCTGCGCGGCGTGCGCGCCCTCGCGGCGGGGGGAGAGCACACCTGCGCGACCCGCGCCGACGACGCCGTGCTCTGCTGGGGGCGCCACGACCGAGGGCAGCTCGGCGTGGCCGTGCCCGAGTCCTTCGCGCCGTGTGCCCACGCGTGCATCCCCACCGCGGTGCCCATCGTGGGGCACGAGGGCGCCCCCGACGACTTCGACGCGGGCGTGGATGACCTCGATGTCCCTGCGGCAGAAGAGGATGTGTTCGTTCCGCGCGACGGCGGCGCCCGTGATGGCGCCCTCGACGCCACCGCGGACGTCCCCCGCGACGCCGCCCGCGACGCCGCCCGTGACGTGACCCCCGACCTCCCCTCCGTGCGCGCGGATGCGTCCCTCGACGCCGACCTCGACGCGTCGGTCGTCGCGCCCACCGACGCGGGGCTCCCGCCGCCGCCCACGGCCACCGGGGTCACCGCAGGGAGCGCCTTCAGCTGCCTGTCGCTGAACGACGGCACCGTGCGCTGCTGGGGCACCAACCGCGCGTACGAGCTCGGCAACGGACGCGTCAACGAGGGCGGCCCCGCGCTCACCGCGGTCATCGCCTCGCCCGGCGCGGCGTCGACCAACCCCCTGCAGGGCGTGACCCACGTGACCTCGGGCCTCGCCACCTCCTGCGCCCTGCTGCAGGACCGCAGCGTGCGCTGCTGGGGCGCCAACGAGATGGGCGCCCTGGGCATCGGCAACCTCTCGGAGCAGAACGGCCCCTCCGCGATGACCTGGTGACCCTCACCGCCTCACGGAGACCCCTCATGCGCAGCGCGAGACCCCAGAGCCCCCTCCTCCGCGTGACGGTCGTCGCGGTCACCGCGCTCTCGTGCGCGCCCCTCGCGGGCGAGACCACCGGCGCCGACGGCGGCATGGAGGTCAGCGTGGTGGCCCCCGGGCCCGAGCGCCCCGCGGGGTGTGTGCCGGGCCTCGCGTCGGCGCAGCTCCGCGGCGAGGAGCGCCCGCCGCTGTTCATGCTCCCGGGCGGACGCGCCGCGGTGAGCGTGACCTTCGACAACTGCTCCGGCGCCCCGTGGCGCCCCGACGAGGTCGCGCTGGTGCCCGCCCCCGAGGCGACGAACGCCCTCGGGGTGGTGCGCGTGCCGCTGCCCACCGAGGTGCCCGACGGCGGGCGCGTCACGATCCGCTTCGAGGTGCAGGCCCCCGCGCAGAGCGGGGTCTACACCTACGCCTGGGCCCTCGCGCGGGGCAGCGCCGAGACGCTGCAGCAGTCCACCGCCCCCGGCGAGGTCACGGTGCAAGACTCCGCCGACTGCACCCGCCCCGGCCCCGCCGCCCGCTTTCGCGCGCAAGAAGCCCCGGCCCCCTTCATCGGCGTGGGCGAGGTCGTTCGAGGGCGAATGACCTTCGCCAACTGCGGCGCCGACACCTGGCGGCGCGACGACGGCTTCGCCCTGCACAGCGCGCTCCCCGACGGGTCCACCCCC